>QKIO01000170.1 GCA_003251015.1 Bacteroidales bacterium | reverse complement strand
TGGCTTGTTTCCCATTAGTCATGGTTTGTTTCAAGCTGTTGGTATCAACCAAAGTTTGTTGGAAGCCAATATCTTAATTACCGAAGGGCGTACCAATTTCTTAGGTGCCATAAACGAGTTTAAGAGTGATGTGCGTTTAAATCAGCACCTCGACTTATTTTATTGTAAGGGTTGTATTATGGGGCCTGGTTGCTCTAAAGGCGGAAAAAAATACATGCGTCGTTCGGAGGTGATTAAGTTTGTTGAGAAACGAATGGAGACCTTTGATGAGCCTTTGTGGTTAAAGGAGATAGAACGTTATAAAACGTTGGATTTATCACGCCAGTATCGAGCCAAGGACCAACGGTTACCATCGCCTTCGGAACAGCAGGTGAAGCAGGTGTTGGTGAAGATGGGTAAAGTGAAAGAGCAGGATATGTTGGGCTGTGGTGCCTGCGGGTATGCTACTTGTAAAGAGTTTGCAGTGGCGCATTGTCAAGGTTTAACCAATTACGAACAGTGTTATACCTATTCTAATAAAAAGTTGCAAGAGGTTTTGAGTGATGTGAACGCGGCCAATACCAAATTGCAGACCACTCAAGCGGCCTTGCAGCATAGTGAAGAACAGGCGCGTATTGGTGAGCAGTTGGCGCGTGAGGCTGCCGAGATAACTACCATCATGTTAAATAAATTGCGGGCTGGGGTGGTTATTGTAGATAAAGACTTAAAGGTGCTCGAGTCGAACCTTCGTTTTATTGAAATGATGGGTGATGATGCCAAAGAAATTGCAGAGCTTATCCCAGGTTTAAAAGGTGCTGATTTAGAGACTTTGATTGATTTTCATCGTTTATTTTCGTCTGTGCTTCAGTCTGGACAGGATGTACTTTATAAAGATGCTCCTTTTGGCAACTCCATTTTAAATGTGTCGGTATTTACCATCAAAAAACACGAGATTGTAGGCGGTATCATCCGCGATTTAGTGACGCCAGAAGTGCGAAAAGAAGAGGTGATAAGTAGAGCACGTGCGGTTATTCGTGAGAATCTAGAGACCGTGCAACAAATAGCTTTCTTGTTGGGTGAGAGCGCTTCTAAAACGGAGAAAACCTTAAATAGTATTATTGAAGCTCAAAAACTGGGAGAAGAAGATGGCACAGGAAAATAATTTTCATTTAGATATCGAATGTCGCCAGAAGTTTCATGTGGGTGAGCTTATTTGTGGTGATGTGTTTTTAAGTCGTAAGATTAAAGAAGAGGGACGCACAGTGGTTGTGTTGTCTGATGGTATGGGCAGTGGGGTTAAAGCTAATGTGTTGGCTACTCTTACGGCATCGATGGCAATTAATTTCACGGCCGAGCACAAAGACTTGCAAAGCATTGCTGCTATGATTATGGAGACGCTGCCCGTTTGTAGCGTGCGCAAGGTGAGTTACAGCACGTTTACCATTGTTGATATTGAGGAGGATGGTACCACTACCATTGTGGAATATGATAATCCAGAGACGCTTATCTTACGCGGCCACACGGTGTTTGATCCTATTTGGAGTGATGTGATTTTAAATAGTGAGATAAACAAAGGGAAGGAGCTTAAAACCTGTACTTTCAAAGCACAAAAGAACGATCGTATCTTTTTTTGGTCTGATGGTATCGTGCAGTCGGGTATGGGTTCCAAAGCTTATCCGTTTGGATATGGACGTGAGGCTTTGTCTGAGTTTGTGCAGCAACTGGTTATTCATACGCCCGATTCGTCGTCGAATCGCTTGGCGCAAAAAGTGGTGAATATGGCTGCCATGCGCGATGGTGATAAACCCCTAGATGATTGTTCCTGTGGGGTTATTTATTTTAGAGAGCCACGGACGTTATTGTTGGCATCTGGCCCAGCTTATGAGATGAAAAATGATTTGGATTATGCCCTACGCATCCAAGCGTTTGAGGGTAAAAAAATAATTGCCGGAGGTACCACGGCTGAAATTGTGGCCAGAGAATTGAAACTTAAATTCGACATCAATCAGCAAGCTCTAGATTCTGATTTGCCACCTACATCTTTTGTGGAAGGTATTGATTTAGTGACTGAAGGGATTCTTACTTTGGCTATGGTAGCTAAAATTTTAGATCGTTATACCCCTGAAAAACGATTAGGATTAGGTCCTGCCGATCAGGTGGTTAAATTGCTTTTGGAAAGTGATAATATTACTGTGTTTAATGGTACTCAGGTGAATATTGCTCATCACGACCCTACTTTACCCATGGAGCTAGAGATACGACGCACAGTGCTTAAACGCATCGTTCATCTGTTGGAGACCAAGTTCTTAAAAGTAGTTAGGATCGAATATTTCTAGTTTCTTTTATATGAGGTTGTTTTAAGAGAGGGGGTGAGTGGTTTAATCCATCCGTTTTCTTTGTTAGTGTATCCTTTATGCTAATGCATTTGTTTTTTGACACTTGCAAATGGTTTGTGTAGTGTAATTTAGATTTAATATATATTAACGTATTTCAATTTTTCTACTTTTTTTTTACATCATAATGCCTTTCTTTTGTATTCGGGAAATTTTTCTTTAATGAGTTGGTTTCTGTGGTTTGTTTTTCAATCTAGATTAATGAAGATAAGAGAAGTAGCGGAATTGCTTTCTGCACGCGTAGTTTGTGGAGACGATAAATTAGATCACTTAATTGCTTATGGTTTTGCGAGTGATTTGATGAGTGATGTCTTAACTCTCGAGTGTGAAAATGTACTATTGGTTACTGGCTTATGTAATTTACAAACCATCCGCACTGCCGAAATGGCGGATATTACGTGTATCGTTTTTGTTCGCAATAAGATAGTGAGTGAAGATATGCTTAGCGTGGCTCAAGAAAACAACATGATTTTGTTGGAAACGTCTTATTCAATGTACCGCACAGTTGGATTATTACATACCATTAATTTACCACCTGTATTTTAAAAGATATTCATGGAGTTAAAGTACGAAGTAGAAGGCGGAAATTTTACAATTGCTGGCAATGCATCCAGTGGGGTTAAGAAATTACTCAAACAATTAAATGTTGATCCCAAAGTTATCAAACGCATTGTGGTTGCTTTGTACGAAGGCGAGGTTAATGTGGTGGCTCATGCTTATAAAGGCATTATTTATGTGGATATAAATGCCGAGCGCATACACATTGTTATTGAGGACGAAGGGCCTGGTATTCCAGATATCGATTTAGCCATGACGGTAGGTTATTCTACCGCTTCTGCCAAGGTGCGAGAAATGGGGTTTGGTGCAGGTATGGGATTGCCTAATATGAAACGAAACGCAGATGTGTTAAAGGTATCTAGCGCCGTGGGGAAGGGAACTGTAGTCGAACTAATTACTTACTTATCTAACTAGACGGTTTGTTATGTGTAAAGATCAGTTATACCATGCTTTAAAAGTTAATGAATCGGTTTGTTATGGATGTACGCATTGCATGAACGTGTGCCCTACCCAAGCCATTCGTATTAAAGCAGGAATAGCTGATATTAACGATCAACGCTGTGTGGATTGTGGAGAGTGTTTACGCGCTTGTCCTGTAAAAGCCATTTATGTTGAGCAAGATGATTTTTCTAAAATATTTGATTTTGATGTCAGAGTGGCTGTTTTACCTTCGGTTTTTGTAGGTCAGTTCTCAAAACAAATTGCTGAATCAGAAATTGTTGATGTGTTAAAAGAATTGGGTTTTACCCATGTGGTGCCTGCTGAAGCTGTGGTAGATGTAATTAATGACGCCATGCTTGAACATCATAGTTCTACTGCAGAGAAACCACTGATCAGTTCGTTTTGTCCATCCATCGTTCGATTGGTTCAAATTAAATTTCCAGGATTAGTTAATAATATAATGCCACTTAAATCGCCAGCCGAAGCTGCTGTTGTATATGTGCGCAATTTACTTAAAGAGCAGGGCGTTGAAAGTGCTAAAGTGGGTGTTTTCTATGTTACACCATGCGCCTCAAAGATAGCGGCTCTTAAAAGTCAACCCAGTGAAGACCCTTCATTTGTGAATGGGGTTATTAACATGAATTTCTTGTACAATAAAGTATATCATGTTCTAAAAAACAGGTCTTCTGATCAGTCGCTTGAGAATCATCCTAGACCTTATCTTTTTTCCAAAGGTTTAGAGTGGAGCCTTACATCGTTGTTTGGCTATTGACGAAATACATAATGTCATTTCTTTTTTAAGTAGAGTAGAAAATGATGAGGTTGTAAATGTTGATTTCTTAGAGTTGCGTGCTTGTGACCAGGGCTGCGCTGGAGGTGTGTTGTTAACCGAAAATAGGTTTATAACCGTGGAGCGTTTACACACCAAAGCAGATCGTGTGCGTGAGAAGGATGAGTTTGCAAAAGGTTTACCTATTCATCATCAAGAGGTTATTAAAGATAATTTGCGTGTAGCACCATTTGAGGCTCGTCCATATATGGCTTTAGATACGGATGTAACCACCGCCCTTCAAAAAATGGAACGTGTTAGAAATGTGATGTGTTTTTTACCAGGTATCGATTGCGGAGCCTGCGGTGCGCCTAATTGTGAAAGTTTAGCGCAAGATATTATAGCCCGTCAGGCTAATTTATCAAACTGTGTGTTTTTACAACGAAGTATGGAAAAATCAAAAAAATTAGATCCTAGCCATTCCATTCGCATCATCGAAAAAACATGGGGCAAGGCTAGACTCGATAAGGATTGTTATAAAAAAGGAGCTAAACATGAAAGTTAGTGCTATTATAGAAAAATTAAACCTGACGGTATTTGGTGGGCATCAAGGCCTTGATCGTGAGGTTGAGGGTGGTTATACATCTGATTTGTTGAGTGATGTAATGGGTCATGCTGATGAGGGTCAAATATGGATCACCTTGCAAACACATCGCAATATTATGGCGGTGGCTTCGCTTAAAGACTTGGCGGCTATTGTGGTGGTGAAGGGTTTTGTGCCTGATGAAGGGACTATTCAGCAAAGTAATGATGAAGGATTACCTTTGTTAGGTTCTAATAGTGAGGCTTTTGAGTTGTCGGGGCAATTGTATGAGTTGCTAAAAAAATAATATGGAGTGGTTTAAAGCTGATTTACATACTCATACTGTACTATCGCCCTGCGGTAGTTTAGATATGAGTCCGGTAAAGATTGTGGAAGCCGCATTAAATAAAGGAATACAGCTGTTAGGAATCAGCGATCATAATAGCACTTTGCAATGTGAGGAAATTGTGAAAGTGGCTCAAAAAAAAGGCTTGGCCATCGTATGCGGTGCCGAAGTGACCACTCGTGAAGAGGTTCATTGCCTAGCGTTCTTTGAAAATTTTGAAATCCTCGCCTTGTTTCAGGCTTATTTAGATGCCTACTTGCCAAATATCAAAAATGATGAAGAAAAATTTGGCGATCAGGTATGGGTTAATGAGGCTGAAGAGATTCTTGGGCAAGAAGATCGTTTGTTGCTTAGTGCTATTGATCAATCTATTGATGAGGTTGAAATCAAAGTGCATGAGTTAGGTGGCTTGTTTATTTTAGCCCATGTGGATCGAAAAAGTTTTAGTATTTATAGTCAGTTGGGTTTTGTGCCTCTTTCGCTAAATATTGATGCCATTGAGCTAAGCGACAATGTCGATTATGAGGCATTTGTCCAGAGGCATAGCGAGTTGAAAAACTACACCGTTATTCGTTGTTCGGATGCTCACTATCCTGACAAGGTAGGTACTTCTTACTCTTTGGTAAAGATGGAGTTACCTACTTTTGCAGAGTTGAAAAAAGCTTTTGCTAAGCAAGATGGTAGGGACGTATTAAGTAAATGGTAGAATGAGAGATTTAAGTTTACATATCATTGACATCGTTCAAAATTCGGTTAGAGCCGATGCCTCCTTGGTAAACTTAACTATTGAAATATCAGGCGAGGTCTTAATCATTCGTATAGGCGACAATGGTTGTGGTATGACTGCAGAAACCTTACAAAAAGTGACTGATCCTTTTTATACCACACGCACCACGCGTAAGGTGGGTTTGGGTTTACCATTCTTTAAGCAAAGTGCCGAGCAAAGTGGAGGTGAGTTAATAATAGAGTCTGAAGTGGGGGTGGGTACTGTTGTAACCGCCACCTTGGGATTACATCATTTAGACCGTCCGCCGATGGGGGATTTGTCCGAAACAGTGTCTTTAGTGATGAGTGGTAATCCTCAGGTAGATATCGTGTTTACCTGTAAGGATGACAAAAATGAGTTTACATTAGTTACCACAGAGGTAAAAGAGATATTGGGTGATTTGGATATATCAATGCCTAAAGTAACTCGTTTCCTACGTGAGATGATTGAAGAAAATTTGATAGAATTAAAATTGAAGATAGAATAGATAAAAAACAAACTAAATATTTAATATGACAAAAGTAAAGTCTCTTGACGACCTTAAAAAAATGAGGGAGCAATTGCAGTCTCAGGTGAGTCTGCGCGTGAATAGTGAGACACCAGAAAAGATGGTGCAGGTAAAAGTTTCTATGGCAACTTGTGGCATTGCTTCGGGGGCTAAAGAAATTATGAATTTGTTTGTAAATGAGTTAGATCGTCGTGCTATTGATGCCGTAATTACTCAAACAGGCTGCATGGGTTACTGTTTTGCTGAGCCAACCATTGAGGTGACTATTCCTGGTAAAGAACCCGTTGTATTTGGATATGTGAATGCTCAAAAGGCAAACGAAATTATTGAGCAATATGTGGTGGCCGGTAATTTAGTGGATGGCATTATCCCAGCGAACTATGAAACAGTTAAAGATCAAAAGAATAAATAGTTTTTAAGATATGGCAAATTATAAAAATCATATTCTTGTGTGCGCCGGTACTGGCTGTCGTGCTTCGCGAGGAGAAGAGATTGTGCAAAATCTAAATCGTGCAATAGACTTTAATGGATTGGCTGATGAACTTCAGGTGGTACGCACCGGCTGTTTCGGTTTCTGTGAAAAAGGACCTGTGGTGAAGATTGTACCCGATAATACATTTTATGTAGAGGTAACTCCTGAA
>QKIO01000152.1 GCA_003251015.1 Bacteroidales bacterium | reverse complement strand
AACCCTGAATTATCTTTATTAACTATCGTGAAATATACTTTCACAAATGACTCATTATATGTTAATTCACATTGGATTAATCAAGAAGAACCCTATGGTGGTGATGTTATTAATGTATTTAACGATGGTAAAACCCCTGCGGCAGGACCTTTTGGCCCATTCTACGAATTAGAAACGTCATCATGTTCAAAGGAATTGAATGTAGGAGAGACCTTAGCTCATAGCCATTCGGTTTATCATTTTGAAGGTGGATATCAAGAGTTAGATTTGTTATCAAAAAAGATCTTAGGGGTTAGCCTAGAGACTATTGGTTCTGCTTTGTTGAAGTAAATACGGTATTATTTTTACCTATATTAGCTTGATATTGTTAGATTGAGGTTTATTTCTATTTGAACTGTTCTTTTGTTTATCGAGCCTATTTAGCCGCTAAAGGTGTGTTGTGCATAGTTGTTTATTATATTATTGGGGTCAGTTACCAGAATTGTTATGAGTATTAAATTAGTTTCAGTTTTGCAGTTTTAACATTGTCTTTTAGTTCATATAAGAAAAATGCATAGGATATTATGCGAATTGGATTTACTATACTATTACTTGTAATCAACATTGCTTTTTGTTTTGTGAATAATATTTTGAAAAACAGTATAAAAGACGAAATTTTCCTACGATGATTTGGATTATATAATGGTTGATGAAATAGTATTTAGCAATCATAAACCCAGACCAACAATTGTTTTCGAAGATTTTGAATCTGGCACATTCGAAAAATGGCAGTTAGAAGGACTGGCATATAAAAACATGGGCAACAGAAGCAGTATTAAATATCCCATAACGGTAAACGGTTTTCGGAGTAAATACTTTGCCTTTTCTTTTGGAGAGAATCATGACAAAGAAATAGGACGCTAAATTTCAGACCCATTTTTCGTTGACCAGAACTATATTAGTTTCCTGGTTGGTGGGGGTAATCATCCATACACCACATGTATTCAATTATTAGTAAACGACAGTGTTTACCTTAGATCAATACGTTTAAATTCTGGAGCTTTGCGTTGAGAGCTGAGGTCATATTCAAGGGCCAAAAAGCTTTTTGTTTAATATCTATTAAGTCTCTTTAAACCAAAAAAGTAGTAAGGGATGCTGTAAAGGCAGGCTTTGATTTTAGTAGCAATATTAATGGCTTAGCTGTAGAATAATATATACAGAAACTTGACCAAGTAAAACATGCGAGTTATCCAGAAAACTAAAAAAGTTTTAAGATTAATTAACGATTGGTCAAAATATAGCCAAAATTATTGGATATTATTCATCCAAAGCAGCTAAAGAATACTTTGAAACAATACTTTGTCCTGATTTAAAAGACATGATAAAATCGTCACCAACTAATGTGAAGATAAATGCGCTAAATTTTTAAAGTAGCCTTCTCGCAATGAATACCAGTATAAAGTTGAATTTTATCGAATAGTTTGAATGATATGTAAATATTTATTTCAATAAACGGAATCGTGAATAAATCGTAGTTATTTACTTTTAACTCTAGGGATTTTGCTTCGATAATTGTCATTGCATCAAGTTCTTTGTTGAGAATACTATAGTATTCAAATGAGGTTATGGTAATTTGAGTTTTTCTTAGACCTCCTGTTTTGAAAAACTTAGACTTTGAATAAAAAAAGAGACTGTCTTTTTTAGATAGTCTCTTTTTAAATTATTTTAAATCTTCTCTACGTTCAAAGCTGGCTTCTAAGTAGCCCACATAATCTTCTTTTTTATCAGAGTCCATCCACGCCATGGCATTTCTAGGATGTTCGTTTAATGACCCTGCTATCATGTAAGGTAAAAAATACCCCCAATCAATTTCCTTTTGTAGTGGCTTCACGTGCTCCTGAATCGTTTTAAGTATTGGTTTCAAACGATATTTTGGGTTTTTAAGGAACGAAATCAATAGTTCTAATGGACAATTGCCCGCTCCGCGACCAATACCTAACATGGTTGCATCTAACATAGTGGCTCCCTGAATAATACATTCAATGGTATTAGCAAAACCTAGTTGCATGTTGTTATGACCATGAAAACCGATGGTTTTTCCAGGTAATGCATTTTTGTATTTATTCATAAAGATCTGGATGTCTTCAGAATACATACTTCCAAAACTATCAACTAAATAAAAGGTTGGCACTCTTGATTTTGCCACGTCGCTAAGTACTTCATTTAAGCTGCGTTCCGAAACACTTGTAACTGCCATTAAGTTAATGGTTGCTTCGTAGCCTTTGTCCATCGCATAATGAGCTAATTCAATGGCTTTATCTATTTGGTAATCGTAACAAGCCACACGAAACATATCAATCACACTTTCCGATTTAGGACGGATGTCTTCCAAGTTGATGCGACCAATATCAGCCAACACCGATATTTTTGTATTGGTGTTGTTTTCACCTACGATTTCGCGTACATCAGCTTCGCTGCAAAATTTCCAAGCACCAAATTCTGTTCTCGAAAACTTATCTTCACTACTAATGTATCCAATTTCCATATAGTCTACTCCTGCTTCCACGCAAGAATCGTAAACGCTTTTCACCATTTCCTTACTAAACTGCCATTTGTTCATTAAACCACCATCACGAATGGTACAGTCTAATACTTTAATTTCTTTTTTATACATCTTTTTTATCTTAAATAGAGACTATATATTTATTTCCTTCATTTCTTCAGCAATAAAGTAGGTAATTAAATTGCGATACATGGTTTCAATCACATCGGGATCAATACCATTTTCAACTGCCCATTGCCTACGTTGATTAATCACTTGCTCACGGCGATCTGAGGCAATGATACTTTCTTTCGTTTTTTCTTTAAATCGAACGATTTCTTTTACATACTTAAATCGAGTACCTAACAGTGTTAAGATGTCACGATCGATGGTGTCAATTTCATTTCTAACCTCAGAGATGTTCTCACAGTGTTGAGGTTGTTTGACGGGAGTGTAATGAATCACGTTTAATACTTTATTGGTAATTAAATAATGTGGTTTTTGTAAGTTCATACAAACAAACCAAAACCATTAATAAGAAGTGCAAAAATAGTTTTTTTCTGTTGAACTGGAAAGGTTTTTATAGCATAGACTTAGCATATTAAGAAATAAATGAACCAAAGAGGCTTTGTTAATCACCATTTGGCTTAAGTAAGTCTTTGTTTTTGACGAATATTTAGCGAGAAAAGTCTATAATAAGGTCTCAAATGTTAAATGTTAGGGTAAAGGGAAATAAAATAACAAATATTTACATTTTTTTTTGATGTCGATTTGGTTAAAACCACAAATACTCTATATTTGTAGAGGAAAATTTTAGAAAATAGTTTGAACCCTAAAATCAAAAATTATTATGAACAAGGCTCAATTAATTGATGCAATTGCTAGCAAAGCTGATTTAACAAAAGCGGATGCAAAAAAAGCGTTAGACGCATTTATCGAAGTAACTGGTGAGGCGTTAAAAGCAGCTGATCGTGTTGCTTTAGTAGGTTTTGGTTCTTTTAGCGTGTCAGAAAGAACTGCTAGAACTGGTAGAAACCCTCAAACAGGAAAAGAAATTCAAATTCCTGCTAAAAAAGTAGTTAAGTTTAAAGCGGGTAGCGAATTAAGCGATGCTGTAAACTAGTTGGTTAAGTGCCAAAAAATATTTAGAGAGTACATTGTACTCTCTTTTTTTGTTTATAACACTTGCGTTAGTAGTCATGATAGACATGATGCGGGTGAGAAGATTGATTTTTAATGAAGGATTTGATAACGTTTATGTCTGCTCTACTCACTGATGAGCGAAGGGAGCAAATGGAGCGGGTTTTAAGTAATAGAACTCGTTATTTCACAGTGGTATTAGAAGATTTATTTCAACCCCAAAATGCAAGTGCTATCTTACGCTCTTGCGATTGTTTTGGTGTGCAAGATGTACACATTATTGAGAATAGAAATGAATTTACTATCAATCCAGAAGTAGTCATGGGTGCTGATAAGTGGTTAGATGTTTATACCTATAATACAGAAATCAACAATACCGAATCGGCATTAAAGTCATTAAAACATAAAGGGTATAAGATTATTGCAACTTCGCCCCATACCAATGATGTTAATTTAGAAGAATTTGATTATTCGGATGGTAAATGTGCCTTTGTATTTGGGACAGAGCTGACCGGCATCTCACAAACAGTAAAAGACCAGGCAGATGCCTTTTTGAAAATCCCCATGTATGGTTTTACCGAGAGTTTAAACATCTCTGTTTCTGTGGCCATTGCCTTGCATCATCTGTGTTATTCATTGCGTGCGAGTAATG
Source organism: Bacteroidales bacterium (assembly GCA_003251015.1). Classification (GTDB taxonomy): domain Bacteria; phylum Bacteroidota; class Bacteroidia; order Bacteroidales; family Marinilabiliaceae; genus SZUA-582. The sequence continues at coordinate 11,537 of QKIO01000152.1, read as the reverse complement.
TCAATTGGGCCTTAGAATCAGAACAATACGACGAAGTTTACCTTGCTTGGCTTCGTAAAAGCATTCGTCGAAGTGATATTATTGAAAAAGAATATTACGCCCGACTATTATAATGTAATAAAATATGTTTTTATTTGCAATATGTTGGTTGTAGAGAATGAAATTTTTTTAATTTTGAAAAAAATCCGATCGTATGAATTGTATTATTGTTGATGATGATAAACTATCGACCAAAATTATTCAAGAGTTCATAGACAAAACTGATGATTTATTATTAGTTGGTAGTTTTGAAAGTGCTGTCGGTGCTATTAATTTTTTATCAAAACAAGATCGCACGCCCATTGACTTAATATTTTTAGATATTGAAATGCCTGAGATGTCGGGTATTGAATTTCTAAAATCGTTGGACGAGTTGCCTCAAGTGATTGTATATTCTTCTCAGGAGAAATATGCCTTCGAATCATATGAATATGATGTTACTGATTATCTGTTGAAACCAGTACAGTATGGACGATTTATTAAAGCTATAAACAGAGGGCGCGAACGTTTAGAAGAGAAAGAAACCATTTCGAAAGAGAGCACTGAGATTTTTATAAAAAATAACAGTTCTTTAGTTCGTGTTAAATATGATGATATCCTGTGGATAGAAGCCTTGGAGAATTATGTGGTGTTAAATACGTTTAACGATAAATTCACCATTCATTTTACCATGAAATCGATATCCGATAAAATGCCTAGCGATAAATTTGTTCGTGTGCATCGTTCGTTTATCGTGAACTTAAATGAAATAAATGTGATTGAAGATAATTCTGTATTGGTTAAATACGAAGGTGGGGTTAAGGTAATCCCAATAGGGAAATCATATAAAGATAAACTGATGGATGACATTAATTTAATTACTCGATAATATGAAAAGCCGCTAACAGCGGCTTTTTGCATTGTATTAGTTTAGCTAATCTTTAAGATGAATACAGATACGTATTTTACCATAGAAGCGCCATCAGAGGGAGCCTACAAAGAAAAAGGCAGTAAGTTTATTGCATATGCCTATTCGGTGAGTTGTGAGGATGAAATAAAGGAATTGATTCAAGGTTTAAAAAAACTATATTATGATGCTCGTCATCACTGTTATGCTTGGCAACTGGGTGTTGAGGGACTAGAGTATAGAGTGAATGATGATGGCGAGCCATCTGGTACCGCAGGGAAACCTATTCATGGACAAATTAAGTCTCACCAGTTAACCAATATTCTAATTGTGGTGGTTCGTTATTTTGGAGGTACTAAATTAGGTACTTCTGGGTTAATTACTGCCTATAGAGAGGCTGCACTAGATGCTATAAATAATGCGCTAATTATCGAAAAAACGGTGAATGACATCTATCAAGTCGATTTTGATTATGGTGTAATGAATGATGTGATGCGCATCATTAAAGAAGAAGAACCTCAAATTGTTAAACAAGAGTTTGATTTACATTGTATGTTTCAATTGAGCATTCGTCAATCTTCCTTAGCCTCACTTTTGGGACGCTTAGAGAAGATTGAGTCCGTACGCTTAGCGTTTTTAACAAGTTCTTAGAGCGGGCCTATTTTAATTGCTAGGCGCAGAACTTTCTAAATTATGAAACGCATAAAAAGTGGTTTGTCCTTTTAGTATGTTGAACGTAAACGATGAATTACTTTGCATTTTTCCTGTTGTTTCTAAGGCTACATTCTGCACGCCTACAGGCAAGGAGGCACGGCAGTATGAAATACTATAGGGCAACGATTGCCAGTTGCGTGTATCTGCTTTTTCCGTCATTGCATTAACAATACTAAACACAGCACCTAGGTTCTGATTCTGATTACGCATGGCATATTCAACTGCTTTTTTGGTAGCTAGGCGCAAAATACCCGTTGCTAACTCACGTAACATTCTGTCATTTAGACACTGATAGGCTATTTTATTGATGTCTTCGGCTAACTCTAGCTTATAGTGTTGGTTGTTAATTACCAACTTCCCATCCGAAAGCAATGGTTGACGGTTTAGGAACTTAGGAAATGAAACTCGGAGTACAGATAAATTTCTTAACGCACCTTGATCACTGCTTGATTTTCCACCTATATAAATAGGGTAGGATAGGCCATATTCACTATTAGCAAAGGTTATCCAACCGTTATTGTAGCCAGTGTTGACAAAGTTAATGCTCCATTCGCCTTTTACAGGTACCAAACCATTCATCCAAAAAAACACCAAGCTACCGTTATTAGGATCTTCTGGTTCGTATTTCAAACCAAATTTACGCTCGTAAAAATCCCTCTCACTACCAAAACCAAGCTTTGCAGCGGTTCTAATGAGGTCTTTTTTGAGTTGTAGTGGTGCTTGTGTGTTAAACAGTTTCACGTAGTCTTGTTCGTACACATCAAAGGCATTGCGATAGGCTATAAAGGCATTGTTTACGTCTCCAGATGCTTCGTAGATAATACCCATTAGCAGATGAGAGAAGGCGTCTCTGGTGTATTTGTTTTTATTTTCTTTGTATTTTTCGTTGAATTTATTGAGCACAATGTTAATACGTTTTGCTTCTACCAATGCTCCTTCATAATCTTTTAAATAGATGTAATTGATAGCTTTGTAATAATGAATCATCACAGCCTCAAAATCTTCTGGTTTGTAGGGTTTAACCATGGGGTTGGTAAGCAAAGCGAGTGCTTCATTTCCCAACGATTTGGAATAATCTTCAATGTATAAATCAGCTTTGTTTAAGTTGGTGTTGCTGAGTTCGTATTTCCCATTCATAAAGGCCACCACGCCACTGTTGCACCAATACAACATCCGATTTATGCCTTCGCCGCTTTTGGTGTCTTTAGTGAGTAGCTTTTCGGCTGAAGCAAAATTTCCTTTTGCGATAAGCGATTGCAATTCAATGTTTTTTTCGTAGTAAGTGGCACAACTGGTCGTTATGGCTAAAAGAAGAATTAGAATGGCATTTTTTACCATTAACAGCTTGTGAGGGAGATGCATTGTATCTTGATGTTGGGTTTGGGAAAAGGAAAAACCTCAATAGAAAAAGCTCTATTGAGGTTGCATTTTATTAGTTAACAATGTATTTTTTAATTTCTTTGTTGCCAATCCAAACAACTTCGTTTGTTTCTAGATCCGTTAATTCAAGATTAACTTGGTAGAAATTAACGCGTTCTTTTTTGTAGGTGTCTACGATAGAGTTAATATCGCCATTAAGCATGTAGTCAGCTCCCAATTCTTTACCCCATTTTTTTGCTGTTTCGGCTGATGCAAATTCTTGTTGGCCAGCTCTTTCTCTTCTTAATTCTTCCCGTTTTTCGTTGGCTTGTACCAAACGAACACGGCCACTATTGATAAAAGCACGCTCTACATCTTTTGTGAATACATCGGCACTGATGTGCTCGTGGGATTTGTTATATACCAATCCAACAATAACCACCGGTTTTTTACCAGCATTATCTTTGGTGTGATTTTCAATCCAGCCACCACTAAGGATTTGGTTTACCATGTCTTCAGCCACCAAACGAGAGTCGGTATCGTTCCATCGACCACTTAAATCAATGGTTTCTTTTGTGTCTACGCGTTCTACTTTGTGAGATGAACAGCTTGTGAAAACAAGCGTTAAAGCGGTTAATGAAGCTAATAAATAAGTTGTTCTTTTCATGTTTTAAGATTATTTTGAGGTTTGTTCATTTCAAATACTATGCCAATTAAGTAGTAATAAATATTCACTACTAACCAACTAAATTTTTAAGAATAAGAGTTGCCCTCGCAAAACTGAAATTTTACTTTGCAAATAAAGTACAACCGAGGTCAAATATATTGAAAAAAAATTGTAGGTTGACTTTTTTTTTAAAAACAACAATTAAATATGTATCATATAGCTCATCTTATTAACTTGGTTAAGTAAAAGAAATAGTCTCAATAACGGCTATTTTGGGTGGTCGAATTTGAGTTTTGCAGGTAAGAAGTAAAGCTGGAGACATATCAATGCAATGGTATTTACGTTATCTATTTCCTATTTAATTGGAGCAATTCAAAAAGAAATATACGACTTAACAATTCCTTAACATTTGATTAACGTAATGCCAACACAAAAATAACATTAGCAAAGTATGTTTGCATCTTAAAAGTAATCTATTACTAAATAAAACATGGAAAATACGTATTTAATAATCATGATTGTAGTGCTTTTTGCACTAGCCATCTCCGACTTAGTGGTAGGTGTAGCAAATGACGCTGTCAACTTTCTAAATTCAGCAATTGGTTCTAAAGTCGCATCTAGAACCATCATTATGGGAGTTGCAACCCTAGGTATACTTATAGGAGCCTCCTTTTCTGGTGGCATGATGGAAGTGGCTCGTAACAGCATCTTTAACCCTCAACTCTTTACCTTTTCATCCATCATGGTCATTTTCCTAGCCGTAATGATCACCGATGTAATCCTATTAGATTTGTTTAATACCTTTGGCATGCCTACTTCAACCACTGTATCTATTGTGTTTGAGTTATTAGGCGCTGCCGTAGCTGTATCACTTCTAATTGTTGCTAAAAACCCCGAGTTATCAATAAGCAGTTACATCAATACCGCCACCGTACTGGGTATTATTACGGGTATATTAATGTCGGTTGGCATATCCTTCACATTTGGGGCTATCATTATGTTTTTAGTTCGTTTGGCATTTTCCTTTAACTACACCAAACGTCTTGCCTATTTAGGATCAATATGGGGAAGTATTGCCATTACCTCCATCATCTATTTTTTACTTATTAAAGGTGCTAAAGGCGCTACTTTTATTGATGACCAAACACAAGATTGGATTAAACACAATGGCTTTACCATTGTGGCTTATAGCTTTGTGGCATGGGCTATTTTACTTCAAGCCTTACGAATGCTCTTTAAAATTAATGTTTTAAAGATTGTTGTTCTAGCGGGTACCTTTGCGCTAGCCATGGCCTTTGCTAGCAACGACTTAGTAAACTTTATTGGCGTTCCGCTTGCTGGTTTTGAATCTTACAAACTGCTTATATCTACCCCTGGAGCAACTCCAGATACCTTGTTGATGACAGGCTTAGCAGGTAAAGTTGGCACACCAACCTTTATGCTTATTATAGCTGGTATTATTATGGGTATTACCTTGTGGACTTCTAAAAAAGCGGCCACCGTTACTAAAACAGAAATTGATTTAAGTCGTCAAATAGAAGGAGACGAACGTTTTGGATCTTCTTTATTTGCACGTTCGTTGGTTCGTACCTCTTTAAACATTTCTAATGCCATTGATAAAATATTACCTGAGAAGGTTAAAAAATACATCAGTCTTCAGTTTAACTCAGAAGAAGCTGATAACGAACGTAAGAAACTTGGAAAAGATGCACCAACCTTTGATTTATTAAGAGCTTCGGTAAACCTATTGGTATCAAGTTTATTGATATCCATGGCTACTAATATGAAATTACCACTATCAACCACTTATGTTACTTTTATGGTAGCTATGGGTACGTCATTATCTGATAAGGCATGGGGGCGCGAAAGTGCAGTATATCGCATCACAGGCGTATTATCTGTGATTGGAGGTTGGTTTTTCACCGCATTCTTTGCCTTTTGTGTTGCTTTTGTAATGGCTTTAATGATTTCGTGGGGTGGAGCTTGGGCTTTAATTGCATTAATTGGTTTGGCTATCTATACCGTTTACCGTACTCAAATACTTCACACCAAACGTTCTGCTGAGGAGTCTGAAATTAGAGCGTTTGATATTGAAGAAGTAAATGGTGAGATTTCAACCATTCACGTCATGGAGAATTGTAAACTAAATGTAACAGAAACACTCACCAAAGTAACGGATCTATACATTCAAGCATTAAACAGTTTTGAAGCTGAAGACCGTAAAGGATTAAAAGATGCCAATAAAGAAGTGGCTGCGTTAAACAAGCAAACGAAAAAACTTAAGAATAACATCTATCCAACAGTAAAAAAATTACAAGAACAAGCCATTGATTCAAGTTTGTATTACGTTCAAGTAATTGATTATTTAAGAGAAACCACACATTGTTTATCTTACATAACAGACCCAAGCTTCAATCACATCGATAATAACCATAAAGTATTTACGCCTGAGCAATTTGAAGATTTAAACCTGGTTAAAGTAAAAGTTAAAGCAACCATTGATAAGTCAATTAAGATAATTAGCAAAGGCGACTTTGTGGAGATAAATGAATTGATGACACTTCAACAAGAAGTGCTTGATTTACTTAAAACAAGTCGTAAGAAACAGCTTAAACGGATTAAGAACGAAAAGGCAGGCACTAAAAACAGTTTGCTGTATTTAAACATCTTACACGAAACACAAAATTTACTGCTTCACTTAATCAACATTGTGAAATCGCAGCGTGACTTTTTAGATTATCATAAAGAATAACTCTTTTTAATGGGAAGACTACCATGGTTTTCCCAACCTTAATACTTAAATCGTTTGGGTAAATTACCCATAAAAAAAACAAAAACAATGATTAAAAAACTATTTATTGCAGCCACATTAATGACTGCTGGTTTGGCTACTTCAGCACAAGAAACAACAGAATTTAAACCTTCTGGTAAATTCAATGGTAAAGTGTTTATGAATTTTAACCATGACTTTTCGGAAGATGCTCAAAGGAAGGACGCGTTCGAAATACAACGTGCATATTTGGGTTATGGCTATCAAATGAGCGAAGCGGTATCGGCAAAGATTTTATTTGATGCAAGTTCTTCAAGCAGTGCTAGCGAGTACACAGCATTCTTGAAAATTGCACAGTTAGATTGGAAAATAAACCCCAAAGCGCTCTTATCGATGGGTATGATTGGTTTAAAACAATACGACACTCAAGAAAAATGGTTTGGATACCGTTATGTTACTAAAGATGTACAGGATATATATAAGTTTGGAACCTCTGCCGATGCTGGTATTAATTTAGCCTATTCGTTTAACTCTAAAATAACGGCTAATGTATTTGCTATAAATGGAGAAGGTTTTAAATTATCTCAGGACAATGACGGTAGAGTAAAATTTGGAACAAGCATTGTAGCCGAACCTATTGACGGTTTAACGTTAAAAGGTTATTACTCTTATTATGGAGGGAAAGTTGAAAACAGTGCCAAAGAACTTAGAGATACTGTTGCAATTCAAAACTACGATTTATTTGCTGGATATAGATTAGAACGATTTAGAGTTGGAGCTGGTATTTGTTTTATGGATAATGGAAGTACTTTTTCTAACGTAGCAGAAGGAAATAAAATGATGGCGTGGAACGTATTGGGAGCTTTTTCACTAAATTCTAAAATTGAGTTTTTTGCGCAACTAATGGACTATAAGTCAAATAAACTTGATGGAGCTATCAATTCATGGAATTATAAAAATGATGGAAACATAGCTATCCTAGGAGTTGAATATGCGCCATTGAAAGGGCTTAACACATCCTTAAATGTCAGAAATCACACCCACGACAATTCTGCCATTATAGACTATACAGCGGCATTTTTGAATGTAGAGGTAACATTCTAAACGCCAACAAACTAAAATAAGAGAGGATGTTCGTATGAGCATCCTCTTTTTTTTTGCACTATAAGTTAGTTTAAAACCAAACATACACATCATCAATAAGCTACCATTTAAAAGTTATCACTTTAACTTCTCCTTATCTATTTTATCCATTTAAAAATGTATTTTTGTAGGTAAATCTCACAGAACTAAGGTATGAACCAGTCGGATATCGAACTGCAAATAAATAACTTACGCAATCAACTGCATCAACACAACCACAACTACTACGTACTTAACACACCCGTTATTTCCGATATTGAGTTCGATGGTCTGATGCAACAATTAATAGACTTAGAATTATCGAACCCTCAATTTAACGACCCTAATAGTCCAACTCAACGTGTAGGTAGCGATATCAATAAGGAGTTTAAACAAGTCAAACATGTGTATCCAATGTTATCGCTTGGCAACACCTACAACGAAGGTGAGATAGCTGATTTCTACACCCGTGTCAGTAAAAATATAGAGTCTCCGTTTGAAATTGTGTGTGAGTTAAAATACGATGGCACAGCCATTGGATTAACCTACGAAAATGGTGAGTTAGTAAGAGCCGTAACCCGTGGTGACGGCGAAATGGGTGATGATGTAACAGCTAATGTAAAAACGATAAAAAGTATTCCTCTCAAGCTAAAAGGAAACTATCCAACCTCATTTGAGATTAGAGGAGAGATATTTTTACCTCACAAAGGCTTTGAAAAACTAAATAACGACCGTGAAGAAGCGGGTGATACTCCATTTGCAAATCCTCGCAATGCTGCAGCTGGTTCGTTAAAAATGCAAAACAGCGCTTTAGTAGCAAAACGTCCTTTAGATTGTTTTTTATACTACTTACTGGGCTCTGAACTACCAGAAATAACTCATTACGACAACCTCAACCTAGCTCGTACTTGGGGGTTTAAAATACCCGAACACATCAAAATATGCCAAACCATTAACGAAGTCTATGACTTTATTAACCACTGGAATGAAGCAAGACATTCACTTCCTTTTGATATTGATGGCATAGTACTTAAGGTTAATAATCTAGAACAACAGCGAAGACTCGGTTTTACAGCAAAATCGCCACGTTGGGCTATATCTTATAAGTTTAAAGCAGAACAAGGTTACACACAACTATTAAGTGTGAGTTATCAGGTTGGTCGCACAGGAGCTATTACCCCAGTGGCCAACCTAGATGCGGTGCAATTAGCAGGCACGACTGTTAGACGGGCATCATTACATAATTCTGACATCATCAATAACCTTAACTTACATCACAACGACATGGTGTATGTTGAAAAAGGAGGCGAGATCATTCCAAAAATTGTTGGGGTGGATGAAACGGCTCGACAAGCTAATGCAACAAAGATACAGTTTCCAACCACTTGCCCTGAGTGCGCTACCGATCTGATACGTATCGATGGCGAAGTAGCTCACTACTGTCCAAACACCAACCACTGCCCGCCACAAGTTAAAGGACGCATCGAACACTATATTGCACGCAAAGGCATGAACATAGATGGTTTAGGATCTGAAACCATTGATACACTCTATCAAACGGGCATGGTTAAAGACGTGGCTGACCTGTATCAATTACATCCTATGCAATTGATATCACTTGAGCGACTAGGTGATAAATCGGCTAACAATATTTTAGCTGGCATCGAAGCCTCTAAGCACATTCCATTTGCACGTGTTATTTTTGCCCTTGGCATTAGATATGTGGGCGAAACGGTGGCAAAAAAACTAACACAAGCATTTCCTACCATCGACAAACTCATGGGGGCAAGCATTGAGGAATTAATGGAAGTGGATGAAATTGGAGACCGTATAGCTATGAGTGTTAAAGCTTTTTTTGAAGACAACGAGAATTTAGCTTTGATTGATAGACTTCGTAAAGCTGGTTTGCAAATGCAAGTAATTGAAGACAAAACAATAACAAAAACCAACAAACTGAATGCTCAAACGTTTGTGGTGAGTGGTACTTTTGCCAGTTTCTCGCGCGATGAACTAAAAAGCATCATCGAAAATAATGGTGGCAAGAATGTGAGTGGTGTTTCAGCAAAAACAAACTATCTTGTGGCTGGTGAAAAAACAGGCCCCAGCAAATTAGCCAGTGCCGAAAAGTTAGGTGTTAAGATAATATCAGAACAAGAATTTATAGGACTAATAGAATAACCATGTGGAGAATTATAGATAAACTAAGACAAAAAGTAGCTGATTATTTGATTCATCGTGAAATCAAAATACATCCACACTTTAGAGTGAACCATACCCTAAGCAGTGCAAAAACTTGTGGTATTATCATTGATGTAAAAGATGAAAAGGATCTTCTATTGGCAAAATCCCTTGGTAAGGAACTGGCAGCTTATAACATAAGCTGCAAATACATGGGTTACATCAATAGCTATAAACGAAATGACAATTACATTGGCGATGAAACCTATTGTTATGCATGCAAAAAAGATTTCACCTTCTTTTATCGCCCCAAAAAGAATACAATACAACAATTTGTTAACGAGCCATTTGACATATTGATTGTACTGACCAACAAACCGTACTATCCTGTTTATTATGCAAGTTTGTTATCACAAGCGGCTTATAAAGTTGGGAAAGCTGGGTTAAGCAACGATGTGTTTGATGTAATGATAGATCTTAAAAAAGAAAATAATACTTTGCCCGAATTAAAAAACAATATCCTTCATTATTTAAAAATGATTAATGAAGGATAGTAAATAGATAACATATTAAAAAATATTGTGGTTTAAATACTAAATTAAGAACTGCAAAATCTAGAGCAAAAGAGTAGCCATCTAGCTAAAGAAATATAGTGATTGTCCAATTAAATTGTTAGAATTACGGCAAAATTGTGCCATTTGATTGATTATCAATAACTTTTTATAGTCCCTAGGTAGTATCTCTTTCAAACACTTGAGACTCGTCACCAATATAAATGGTTGGCCTACCTTCCAATACATAAAATACCACATCAACAGGCGTTTTGTGGGGTTTTAGTGTTTCACCAGCCTGTAGGTGATGTACATCATTTGAGCGAATACATCTGTTTTACTTCTCCATTGTGTGGATTCATTTTTGCAGGTTCTGTTTTGTAACTTCTTGATTTCATATCCATCTTTTTAAAACGTGATTATTATTTTTTTCTGCATATTATTTCCTCAAGCTCTTCCATCTTGAGTATAAAATTACGCTTAGTACCTGACTACAACTTCTTCCAAACTGTTTTTGCAGTGGCACAAACAATATTGGTGCCTTCAATTTTTATGGTGTGCATAAATGAGTTTTCCTCAGGGTTGAAATTAGCCAACGAAACAATGGTTTGTCCAAAATGGGCCTCGGCAAGGAAACTACCATCAATGGCGTACAAATAATAATTATCATAAATAGCATCAGGTACTGACTCTATTGCCCATTGCAGATATCGAATATTACTAACATGCTTATTCATGTCTGTATCGTATCTATTGATATTAAACTTCAATTGATAATCTGCGTTATCAATGGCTTTATTTTTCTTGATTATGTTATAATTTAGACTTTCGGTGGTACAAAACTTCCATTTTTTCTTGATATCATCAAAGATCTGAACTGGTCTTCTCCTTATAATGTCAAAAAATACCCATAAGCCCCTAGCTCTTCCTATTATCGTGCCTTGTTCATCATAAATTACATTTTCACGAAACCCTTTAACAGTAGAATAACTAGACAACCAAGTGCGTATTGTTATTTTCTCTTTGTAGTTAGGATAACGGTCCATTTGCAAGACCCCTGAGATTAAAACCCATCCAATATTCTGTTCTTCTAACTGATATAAACTATGGTTTATTGAATAACAATGGTCAGCTGCCGTTTCTTCTAACAAAATTAAGATGGTGGTTGGCGAAGCAATTCCACTTTTATTCATCTCAAAATGTCTCAATTCAAATTGTTTGTCAAAATAGTTTTCAATCATCTCTCACCTT
>QKIO01000089.1 GCA_003251015.1 Bacteroidales bacterium | reverse complement strand
GTTGAATGAATATTGATAATTGGCCACTGGGTTGGGCATAAACCCACGCATATATTCTGTTTGCATCAAATTACTTTCTTGCCAATCTGAGGTGCAATGGACAATTGTATATTGATAATTCTTGCTTTCGTAAGCAAAATCATCGAAACTAACTGTTAATTCTTCTGGTGAATTGAGCTGTATGATGGGGTAGGACATGGTCCAGCCCGTTTTGTATAATTGTACCGTATGGATGTGTGATGCCGTAAAAATAGGATTAGCACTATAATTGATATGGGTTGAACTAAAAAGAATTAATATAAGTAATTCAGCTCTCTTATACCTTTTTGTCAGTAACTTCATGTTAGCTATGCTCCTTTGAAAAGTAGTTAATATACAATTATTCATAAAATACTCAATTAATGAGCGTGCAATATATGTGGATTAGTGATATTTTTCTTTATTTTTGAGGACTAAAAATAAAAAAACCGTTTTTCAAACATGTCAGAGGTAATAAAAATTAAGAAAGGTCTTGATATTCAGCTTTTAGGAAAGGCTGAAAAGATATTTGGACAGGCTGATTTACCCGAGCATTTTGCCATCAGACCAGCTGATTTTCACGGTGTGGTGCCTAAAATGGTGGTAAAGGTCGGGGACAAGGTGAAAGCCGGTACTGTCTTGTTTTACGATAAGTACAATCCAGAAGTGAAATTTGTTTCACCTGTTAGTGGTCAGTTAGTTGCGATTAATCGTGGCGAGCGTCGTTACATTTTGGATGTAATTGTTAAGGCAGATGGACTCAATGAAGCAGAACAGTTTGGTGCTGCTGATCCTAAAACCTTGTCGAAAGAACAAGTTGTTGAGAAGATGTTAAATGCTGGTATGTGGCCATTTGTTAAAAAGCGACCGTACAACGTGATCGCCAATAGCAAAGAGACACCTAAGGCTTTTTATATTTCTGGATTTGACTCATCACCACTAGCTCCTGATTATGATTTTGTTCTTAATGGACAAAATGAATTATTTCAGATGGGTATTAATGTTATCAAACGTTTGTGTGATAAGGTACATTTAGGTGTTAATTCCGATGCGGCTTCTAAAATGTTGCACGGCATTAAAGGTGTGATTTTAAACACCTATGAAGGGCCTCACCCTGTTGGTAACGTTGGTGTGCAGATTAGTCAAACCTCACCTATTAATAAAGGGGAAGTCGTTTGGGTGATGCAACCTCAAGAAGTAATCGCTTTAGGTAGGTTATTTAAAGAAGGAATTTATGATGCTAATCGAGTTGTGGTATTAACTGGTTCTGAAGTTATTAAACCAGCTTACTATCATACAAAATTAGGAGCTCAAGTTTCTTCATTGTTGAAAAACAATGTGAAAGATGGTAATGTACGTTGCGTTAGTGGTAATGTATTAACGGGTACTCAAATAACAAAAGATGGTTATTTAGGAGCTTATCATTCTCAGCTTACCGTTATTCCTGAAGGTGACTATTTTGAATTTATGGGATGGGCCTTGCCTGGTTTAGGTAAGTACAGTGTTTCTCGTTCGTTCTTTAGCTGGTTATGCTCTAAAAAAGAGTATGCCTTAGATACTAATACTCATGGTGGAGAGCGTGCTTTCGTTATCTCTGGTCAGTACGAAAAGGTATTGCCTATGGATGTACTTCCAGAATTTCTTTTTAAAGCCATTTTAGCTGAAGATATTGATAAAATGGAGCAACTAGGTATTTACGAACTGGCAGAGGAAGATATTGCATTGTGCGAATTTGTTTGTACTTCAAAAATCAACTTACAAGAGCTTTTACGTAAAGGCATCGATTTGATGATTAAAGAAATGAACTAGAGGTTTGTCGTTTGAAAAATTTGAATTAGAAAATTAAAAATAATAATATTGAAAGCATTAAGAAGATTACTCGATAACATCAAACCTCACGTTCAAAAGGGCGGGAAGTTTGAAAAGTTGCACTCTACTTTTGATGCCTTTGAAACCTTATTGTTTGTGCCTAATCACACAAATAAAAACGGTGTTCATGTAAGAGATGCAATTGATATGAAGCGTACTATGGCGGCTGTGGTCTTAGCTTTGGTACCGGCTTTACTTTTTGGCATTTGGAATACTGGATATCAACATTTTTTGTCCTTAGGACAAGAAGTGGGCTTTTGGGCTGAGGTTTTACATGGTGCCATAGAGGTGATGCCTATTATAATGGTTTCCTATATCGTAGGACTAGGTGTTGAATTTGCCTTTGCTCAAATGCGTGGTCACGAAGTAAACGAAGGTTTCTTGGTGTCAGGTATGTTAATTCCTTTGGTGTTGCCTGTTGGCATTCCATTGTGGATGGTTGCTGTAGCTACCGTGTTTGCTGTAGTTATAGGTAAAGAGGTGTTTGGTGGTACTGGAATGAATATCTGGAACCCAGCCTTAATTGCACGTGCATTCCTATTTTTTGCCTACCCATCAAAAATGTCTGGTGACATGGTTTGGATTTCTGGTTTATCATCGGGCACTGGTGTGGTTGATGGTTTCTCTGGAGCTACTCCACTTGGAGATGCGGGTTCAACTGTTGCATTAACCAATAGTTTAACCGCAGCTCTTGAAAAGGGGGATACGCTTGCAGCTACTGGTTTACAACACCAAATTGACATAACGCTTGCTAAAATGCCAACGTTGTGGGATAGTTTTGTAGGTATTATACCTGGTTCAATTGGCGAAACATCTACCTTAGCTATTCTATTAGGAGCTGCCTTCCTTATTTATACAGGCATTGCCTCTTGGAAAGTGATGGTTTCTGTGTTTTTAGGTGGATTTGTAATGGCTCTTGGTTTTAATGGTATTGGCATGAATCCTCTGATGGATATTCCCGCTTTGCAACAGCTTTGCCTAGGTGGGTTTGCTTTTGGTGCTGTCTTTATGGCTACAGACCCAGTATCGGCTACTCGCACAGAATGTGGTAAGTGGATTTATGGATTTTTAATTGGTGTATTTGCCATTATTATCCGTGTATTTAACCCTGCTTACCCCGAAGGTATGATGTTAGCTATTTTGTTGATGAATACGTTTGCGCCATTAATTGATTATTTTATGGTTCAAGGTAATATTAATCGACGTTTAAAACGTGCTAGCGTAAACGCTTAAAAGAATTGTAAAATGGATAAACAAGGAAATAAATATACGTTTTTGTATGCATCCGTTATGGTGATTTTGGTAGCTGCTTTATTAGCATTTGTATCCGAATCATTAAAAGAACGTCAAAACAAAAATGTGGAGGTAGCTAAAAAAATTGACCTCCTGAAATCGGTAAATATAGCAAGTGATGCGACCAATGCAGCTGACTTATACTCTAAATACATTGGTGACGATGCCTTTATTGTGAATGCTCAAGGCGAAAAGGTAGAAGGAGATGCTTTTAAAGTGGATCTTTCTAAAGAACTAAAAAAGGACCCAGCTCAACGCTCTAATCCTCTTTATGTTTGCAAACTGCCTGATGGGACTAATAAATACATCATACCAGTGCGAGGAAAAGGATTGTGGGGGCCTATCTGGGGTTACTTATCACTTGATGAAGATAAAAACACCGTGTATGGTGCTACGTTTGGACACAAAAGTGAAACACCTGGTTTAGGTGCCGAAATTGAGACAGTCTTATTTCAGCAGCCATTTACAGGCAAACAGATATTTGATGCTGATGGTCGTTTTACTTCTATTACAGTTACAAAAGCTGGTCAATCGGCAGGTAATGTTCACGCTGTTGATGGAATATCTGGGGGCACAATTACCAGTAAGGGAGTTCAGGCTATGTTAAAAGATTGCTTGAGTGGTTATGAAAAATATTTAAAGAATTAAAACAGTTTCATCGATGAGTGATATTAAAGAACCTTTGTTTTCAGCTAATAATTTAAAGTTGATAACAACACCTTTGGGGGCATCAAACCCTATTACCATTCAGGTACTAGGTATTTGCTCGGCTTTGGCTGTAACCGCTAAACTAGAACCGGCTATTGTTATGGGTATTTCTGTAACCATGGTAACGGTTTTTTCTAATTTGATTTTATCCCTATTACGGAATACCATACCATCTCGTATTCGTATCATCGTTCAGTTGGTTATTGTAGCTGCCTTGGTGATTATTGTAGATCAGGTATTAAAAGCGTTTGCTTACGAAGTGAGTAAGCAGCTTAGTGTATTTGTAGGTTTGATAATTACCAACTGTATTATCATGGGACGTATCGAAGCATTTGCCTTGGGTAATAAACCATGGCCTTCGGTACTTGATGGTATTGGAAACGGTGCTGGATATGGTATGATATTAATTATTGTTGCCTTTTTTAGAGAATTATTTGGGTCTGGTACTCTTACGTTGCCTGCGCTAGGGGCAATTCGTGTCATACCTGAAAAGTTTTATGCTATGGGGTATGTAAATAATGGTTTTATTATTTTACCTCCAATGGCATTAATTGTGGTAGGGATAATTATTTGGGTGCAACGTTCGCGAAATACAAACCTAATCGAATCGTAATCTATTAAAAATAAAAAAATGGAATTATTTAATATATTTATTAAGTCCATCTTTATCGATAATATGGTATTTGCCTATTTTTTAGGGATGTGTTCATTCTTGGCGGTATCAAAAACGGTAAAGACTTCATTTGGACTTGGAATAGCCGTTGTTTTTGTATTGGCTATTACCGTTCCTGTCGATTTTTTGTTGACAAAATATGTATTAAACGAAGGTGCATTAACTTGGTTGGGAGCCGATTATGCTACAGTAGATTTAAGCTTCCTGAGTTTTATCATGTATATCGCTGTGATTGCTTCTATGGTTCAGTTGGTGGAAATGATTGTTGAGAAATTTGCTCCGGCATTGTATTCTCAACTTGGTATTTTCTTACCTCTTATTGCTGTTAATTGTGCCATCTTAGGAGGATCCCTGTTTATGCAAGAGCGTGCCTACGAATCACTCGCAGAAGCAACAGTATTTGGCATCGGCTCAGGGATTGGTTGGATGCTTGCGATTGTTGGCATTGCAGCCATACGTGAGAAATTACGTTATTCAAACGTACCAGCACCTTTAAGAGGATTGGGCATTACTTTCATCGTTACCGGTTTAATGGGTATTGCTTTCATGAGCTTCATGGGAATTCAATTGTAAAGATTTAAAATAGTTGACAATGATATTTTTAGCAAGTCAAAGTACAATAATAGCGGTCAGCGTAGTGGTATTCCTTTTGGTAATGCTTACGTTGGTGTCAATATTGCTTTACGCCAAAAAGAAGTTAATGCCATCTGGAGAGGTGAAAATTAGCATTAATAATGGCGAGCAAGAGTTAGTAGTAGAACCTGGTCAGACTCTTTTATCTGCCTTAGGTGGAAATAAAATTTTCCTTCCATCAGCATGTGGTGGTGGTGGTACTTGTGGTATGTGTCGCTGTCAAGTTGAGAGTGGAGCCGGTAGTATCTTACCTACAGAAACTGGCTTCTTTACCCGTAAAGAACAAATGAATGATTGGCGTTTAGCTTGTCAGGTTAAGGTGAAGGAAGATATTGGAATGGAGATTTCTCACGAGATTCTAGGTATTAAGAAATGGGAATGTGAAGTGATCTCTAATGATAATAAAGCAACCTTTATTAAAGAATTTGTGGTTCGTTTACCAGAAGGAGAAACCCTTGATTTCAAATCGGGGGGGTATATTCAAATAGATGTGCCAAAAATTGACGTCGATTTTAAAGACATGATTATTGGGGATAAGTGGCGTGATGAATGGGAGAAATTTGGGATGTTTAATCTGAAGATGAAAAATCCGGAACCTACCTATCGTGCGTATTCTATGGCTAACCACCCTGCAGAAGGTAATATCGTGATGTTGAATATTCGTATTGCCACGCCTCCTTTTGATCGTGTAAAAGGCGGTTTTGCTGATATTAATCCAGGTATTTGTTCTTCCTTTATTTTCTCTCGTAAGTTAGGTGATAAAGTGACTGTTTCTGGTCCTTATGGTGAGTTCTTTATTAAAGAGACCGATAACGAGATGATGTTTATTGGTGGTGGTGCAGGTATGGCTCCAATGCGTTCGCATATCTTCCATTTATTCCATACTGTTAAGACAGGGCGTAAGGCTACTTTCTGGTATGGGGCTCGTTCTAAGAAAGAGATTTTCTACGAAGATCAATTCAGAGCTATCGAAAAGGAATTTCCTAATTTCAAGTTTCATATTGCTTTATCTGAACCTCTTCCTGGTGATAATTGGGATGGACCAGTAGGTTTCATACATCAAGTGATTAATGATCAGTATCTTTCTAAGCATGAAGAGCCAGAGGATATTGAGTATTACTTGTGTGGACCTCCGATGATGAATGATGCGGTGAATAAAATGCTGTATGATTTAGGAGTTCCAGACGAGATGATTGCCTTTGATGATTTTGGATCATAATATTTTAAAAGCCCCGTTAAGGGGCTTTTTTTATGATGTTTTTTCTTGTTTTTGGTATCATGGGGCGTTGGACTATTTCTCTCAAATAATATATTAAATTCTTTTTTTAGATTCAAGTTGGTGTTAAAATATTGTTTTCAATAACTTGTTGTAAAACTTATTAACTTCAGTTTATGAAACAATCGTTATCTCTTTTTCTCCTCGTGGTTTTGTTTAAGACCAATTGTTTTTCGCAGTGGATGATCACATCACAGCAGCACGAATTTAGTATTGATTTTGACTCCTCGGTGCCTGGTATTAATGAAGGTGCTTTTGTGGGCAGCGGAATTTCACCAAATCCTCTCGTTGGGCAGCTCAATTCAAAGGGTATTAGTATTGTAGGGTTCTCAGATGGTGATTGCTTGTTTGAAGAACTAAAAGGCCCTAAAACAGATTTTGGTAGAGGTATTTCTGCAGGCAAGGTTGGAAGTGGTGGATTATATGCATTTAATACTAATACAGAAGTCCTTGATTATGCATTGGGCATTCAATCTACGGGCGATGATTTTACACCTGGATATATTCTGATTAAAGCACAAAATAAGAGTGGCTCAGTTATTCATTCACTCAACTTAAGTTATGATATCTATTGTATGAATGATCAAGGTCGTTCGAGTAGTTTTAATTTTGCCTTTTCATCTGACCAAATCACTTTCAATCCTGTAACAGATATTGATTATGTTTCTCCAGAGAAAGCTGATTTGAGCCCGTCTTGGCAGCTTACCAATAAGTCGGCAGCAATTCAGACATCTGTAGGTGTAGATGAGTTTTTCTACCTCCGCTGGACTCATGATGATGCAAGTGGTACGGGGTCAAGAGATGAGTTAGCACTTGATAATATTAAGCTGAGTTTTACTAGCCTTGTAACTAATACAGAATTTATTAAGGATGAGTTTCGCATTACACCAAACCCTTGTCAGAATTACCTTAATTGGCAATCATCAAAGGATGTTCTATCGCTTCGTATTTTTGATATAAAAGGGGTTTTAGTTGATGTCATTCATCAACCAACTAATCAATATGTGAACATCACACCTTTGCCTTCGGGCTACTATTTATTACAAGTTGTTTTTGTTGGTGGGGAAACCGAGCTATTAAAAATTATAAAACACTAATTGTGCGAGTGATGGTCTTTTTTGGGGTTGATAGATAATAAATATAGTCCGATAAAAGCAATGGCTCCATTGAGCATTAATTTCTCAAATCCTAAACTAAAGCCCCACCAGGCTTGTGAGTTGTAGTCTATCACACCCGTTATGATGGGTGCCGAAATGGCAATGAGTGGTACCAAGTAATCTTTTACTTTACGTTTCATAAATAAACCAAAGGCAAATAGACCAAGCAGTGGGCCGTAAGTGTAGCCTGCAAGGTTGAAGATTGTGTCAACGATGCTATCGCTTTTAAGAACTCTAAAAAGCAAAATGACAAGTGCCAAAAGAATGCTAAAGCCTATGTGAGAAATAAATCGAATGCGATTAGCCTTTCCTTTTGATTCTTTTTCAACACCCATAATATCAATGGAAAAAGAGGTGGTAAGTGCTGCTAAGGCAGAGTCTGCGCTTGAATAAGCCGCTGCCACTAAACCCAATATGAAAAAGATACCAATGGCTGGAGGGAGGTATCCACCTGTTGCAATGGTTGGGTATAAATCATCAGCCCTTTGTGGAAGAGGGATGCCTTGATGAGTTGCAAATAGATATAGTAAGGCACCTAGGGATAATATTAATAAGTTTACAGGGATGAAAGCTAAGCCATACCAATACATGTTCTTTTTAGCTTCGTTTACATTTTTGCAGCTGAGGTTTTTTTGCATCATGTCTTGGTCTAGGCCTGTCATTACAATGGTAATAAAAGCACCAGAGAAAAACTGCTTAATGAAATGTTGTTTTGATGACCAGTCATCAAATACAAACATAGTTGAATAGTCACTCGCTTTGATGGAATCAATAACTCCTAAAAAGGATAAATCCATACTGCGTGAGATAATAACCACTGTCGCAATTATACTTATCAACATAAAGACGGTTTGAAGCATATCTGTCCAAATAATGGTTTTTATTCCGCCTCTAAACGTGTAAATCCAAATAAGTAAAATGGTAACAAGCACCGTTACGAAAAAAGGAACTCCAAAGGCATCAAACAACGCAATTTGTAGTACGTTGGCCATTAGATACAGTCGTGCTGCGGAGCCAATGGTACGTGATATTAAAAACAAAACAGCACCTGATTTGTAGGTCCAAAATCCAAACCGAGTTTCTAAATAGGTATATATGGAAGTTAAGTTTAGTCGGTAATATAGTGGCAATAATACGTTGGCAATAAAGATATATCCTAAAAAATAACCCAATACCATTTGCATGTATGACATCCCAGTAGAGCCTACCCAGCCCGGAACGGATATGAAGGTAACGCCTGATAATGAGGCGCCTATCATACCAATGGATACAACGTACCATGGCGATTGTTTATTGCCACGAAAAAAGGCATCGTTATCCGCATTGCGGCTAGTTATAAGCGAAACAGTAATTAGAACGGCAAAGTAGGCAGCAATGAGGGCTGCAATTAAATATGGACTCATGAAAAATAATTTGTCTCAAAGATAAAAATTATGTGACGCAGCCCAAGTATTATTGTCCATTCTACTGAGTATTTCTTGTTGTGAAATGTAATTTATTAACTTTGGTACCGTTTTAAAATTGTAAAGGCAGAATGAATTCATCTAATTACCCTTCACGTTTATTAGAAAGTGCAGTTAAAGAGTTTACGCGTTTGCCTGGTATTGGCAAAAAGACAGCTCTTCGTTTGGTATTATATCTTCTAAAGCAGGATAAGGAAGTGGCATTCAGGTTTACGGATACCATTCGTTTAATGCGTGAAGAAATTATGTATTGTCAAAGTTGTTATAATATATCCGATAGTTCAACCTGTAATATTTGTGCAGATACTCGTCGCGATAAACAATTGATATGTGTGGTAGAAAGTATCCGCGATGTGATGGCCATTGAAAGTACCCAGCAGTATCAAGGTATTTATCATGTACTAGGTGGTGTTATTTCGCCAATGGATGGTATCGGCCCCGATGATTTAACCATTGTGCCCTTGGAGGAGAAGTTGAAGGATGGCCTTGTTACCGAAGTGATTTTTGCACTAAGTACTACTATGGAAGGTGATACCACCAATTTTTTCTTGTATAAGCGGTTTACCAAATATAACGTGCCCATGACAACCATTGCAAGAGGAATCTCCATTGGTGATGAGTTAGAATATACTGACGAGGTTACTTTAGGCCGCTCGTTGATTAATAGACTGCCATTTGAAAATACATTATAAACTATAGATATGAGTGCAAAGGGAATTTATAATCAAATAAGACTTGTTTTTATTTTGGTAGCGGGTGGTTTGACAATGTTTGCGTTGTTGGCACTTTATTTTGTGGGACAGCACGGTGCGTTTATGACACTTAGTGTGTCTGATGCTATCATTTTGAAAACGGTGTTGTTGTTATTGGCATTAGTGGGTATTCCATCTAGTTATATGTTTCAGAATCGCATTATTAAGAATTCCATATCTGACCAAGATGTAATCGTTAAGCTACTAAAATACCGGAGGGTGTTTTTTATTAAAATTATGACTCTTGAGGGCTTGATGTTAATGAGTCTTTTGTGTTTTCTTGCCACAGCTCAGTATAGTTACATGTCTGTTTTTGGTATCTTAGGAGTTGTGTATTTGCTTAATTACCCTCGCAAAGAAACAATACTGACTGATTTGCAAATAGAAGAAGATGTTTTTTCTGATCATAACCAATTGTAGCAATGCTTATAGCAGTAGATTTTGATGGCACCATTGTAGAGCATAAATATCCAGCCATTGGTAAGGAGAAGATTTTTGCGTTTCAAACCCTAAAAGCCTTACAGGACAAAGGGCATTTATTAGTGCTTTGGACTATTCGTACAGGTCGCTTGCTGGACGAGGCTGTCGATTATTGCAAGAAAAATGGGGTGGAGTTTTATGCCGTTAATAAAAACTATCCCGAGGAGGAATGGGATTCGTCAATTAGTCGTAAAGTTAATGCGGATGTTTTTATTGATGATCGCAATGTAGGTGGTTTTTTGGGGTGGGGCGAGATTTGGCAGCTTTTGAATGCCGATGTATCAGAGCAAGAAAAATCTGTTTATTGGAATAATTATAAAAAAGCGGAGCGTAAATCTTTTTGTGGGTTTATTCGTTTGGTGCTTGGATGTAGATAATTACACAAACAAAATAATACACATTAGCTTAATATGAGTATAAATACCTCTCCAGTTCTATCTGTTGTGATTGTTAGTTACAATGCCAAGGCATTTTTAGAGTTGTGTCTTTGGTCTGTGCAACGAGCCATGAAAGGTGCAGAGGTAGAGGTGTTGCTTATTGATAACGCTTCCGTTGATGGTACGCTTGATATGGTGAGTGATAAGTTTGACTTTGTGACGATTGTACCTAACACAACTAATTTAGGTTTTGGTAGAGCAAATAACAAAGCATTGGCACACGCACAAGGTAGGTGGGTGTTGTTGTTGAATCCAGATACCATCATTCCTGAAGATACTTTCGATCAGTTACTACAACATTTTCACTTATTCCCCAATTCAGGCGGCTTAGGTGTTAAAATGATTGATGGGGCGGGGCGTTTCTTGCCTGAATCAAAAAGAGGGTTGCCTACCCTGTGGCGGTCTTTTGGACGTTTAAGTGCATTAAGTCGCTTCTTCCCGAATAATCATGTGTTGTCTGGCTATTATGCCAATGAGGTGCAGGAGTTGGAGCTTCGTGCAGTGGATGTGTTGTCGGGTGCCTTTATGGCATTTCCAAAAGAGGGGCAGCATGGTTTGAATGCGTTTAACGAGCGCTTTTTTATGTATGGCGAAGACATCGAATTGTCATTCTGTCTTCAACAAAAGTATGGTAATAACTATTACAATGGGCTGTTGTCAATTATCCATTTTAAGGGTGAAAGTACGCCGCTTAGTAAAAAGATGATTTATCATTTTTATGATGCTATGTGGATTTTTTACGATTTGCATTTGAAAAAATCACATAACACCCTCACATCTTTAGTTGTGAAGATGGCTGTTAAAACGATTATATGTTTCGCAGGTTTACTTTTACCATATCGCCAATGGAGCGAGCGACGTAAAAAGAAATTATCGTTAGATATTAGCAAAGTGCTGGTGTGTACCAATACCATCTTTGACACACACGGACTCAAAAAGCATTATGGTGATTGTGAAATTATTCAAATCAAAAGTGATGATTTAGATTCTTTTGTTTCTGACGGGGCAGATTATCATGTGTTGTTTGATTTACAATCTATTTCAGCAAAAGAAGTTATTACAGTTATCGATACGTTTAAAAGTCGCTTTGTTTTCGGTTTTATATCACCTCAAAGTGATTTTGTGTTATTTAGCAGTGGAGGTAATTATAAAGGTAGAGTGCTTTATTTTTAGTGTGTAATAACCTGGTTGCTTAATAATATTGGTTAAAGTAGAATGAAGCATAAAATATTTTTGTAAATTGTTCAAAGTATTTATTGAAACGGATCCTACATTAGAACTAATATGAAGTTATTATATACTTTTCTGTTGTTTTTTATAGTTGTCTTTTCGGTGGCTGGGCAAAAGCCATCAAAGAAAGAACTATTAGCTGTTGAGCACGAAATAAGTAGGTCTCAGTACGAATCTGCTTTGGTATTACTGGCTCCTTTGATGGAGAAATATGCCAAGAATCCTCGCTTGTACTTAAAGAAAGGTTATTGTTTATTTAATATCAATAGTCGTTCATCAGAAGCTATCCCTTACTTAGAATTTGCTAAAGCTCATTTATCTGTGGATTCATGGAATAATAAAGATGCCATAGAGGCTTCTTTTTATCTAGGGAGGGCTTTGCATTTGAATTATCGTTTTGAAGAGGCTATCATTGTCTTTAACGATCTAAAAACAAGGTTGAGCACTAAAGATGTGGAGCTTTTGCAAAAGATAAACTGGGAAATAGGCTACAATCAAAATGCACTGCTTCTAAAAAACAATCCTGTTGATTTTAAGATTACTAATTTGGGACCAAATGTGAACGGCCCTTACGACGAGCATAGTCCAGTCGTATCGGCGGATGAGTATTTGCTGATGTACACCTCAAATAGATTAGAGCTTGGCGAAAACTTAAAGTCAGACGGCACATCAAACGAAACTATTTATCAATCGCTTTGGCGAGAAGGAAAGTGGCTGCCTGCAGAAAGTGGAGGCGTGAATTTAAAAACTGACGAGAATAATGCTACCTGTAGCATGAGTGCTGATGGGCAATCGTTAATTGTGTATCGTCATGATGGAATTTCAGGAGACTTGTACCATTCATCTTATGAAACTGGTGGCTGGGGGAAACCGCAAAAGTTACCTCGCCCCATTAATTCTATTCATCAAGAAACACATGGCGCCTTGTCCGAAAATGGTCAGCTTATAATTTTCACTAGCGATAGACCTGGAGGGTACGGAGGCGTTGATTTATACATGTCTCGTAAGTTGCCAAATGGTGAGTGGGGAAAGGTGATTAATTTAGGTCCTGTTGTAAATTCAAGCAAAGATGAGGAAAGTCCTTTTTTATTTGTAGATAATAAGACTCTTTATTTTGCTTCGGAAGGACATAACTCAATGGGTGGGTACGATATTTTTAAAACCATGCTCAACGATAGTAATCAATGGACTAAGCCTGTTAATGTGGGGTATCCGATTAATACCCCAGGAGATGATGTGTTTTATATCCCAACTGCTGATGGACAGCGCGTTTACTTTGCTTCTGAACGTGCTGGTGGATATGGAAAATCGGATTTGTATTTAATGGAATTCCCTTCTGAAGATGATAATAGATTGGCAGTTATTGCTGGTTTTATCTTCGACAATAAAAACTCTTATTCATACGAATCACAAATTATAGTAGAGCGTGTAAAAACCAATGAATTAGTGGGGAGTTATAGGGTTCACCCTACTACGGGGCGTTATATGATGATTTTGGCAGCGGGAGAAACCTATTGTATGCGTATTGTTACTGCTGGTTATGAAGAGTGTGAGAAAATGTTTGTAGTTCCAGGTAAATCTGACTTTAACACAATAAGAAATCCATTCTACTTGGAGCCTATTGTGTTAAAAAAAGTGCAGGATTAAAATCTTTTTTAGATCATTATTAATTTTGAACAATAAAAAATATGCTAACTTAGTTGCTTGATTTTTTAATGTCTATTTTAAACTGTTTGTAGTGATAACCTTTAAGTCATTTGGCTGTTATTATCAAGTGATCACTTATGTTTTATAATCAACAATCTTTACGTCTATGTTAAACCGGCTTAATGTTCAATTTAAAAGTATCCTTTTGTTATTTGTAATTAGCCTTGCGCCTCAGTTGGGATATTGTGTTGAAAGGAGTTTTAACGACGTAAATAAAGATTATAAGGAAGCTGTTCGTTTATCTCAAAACGAGGCTTATTCAGAAGCGATCGTTCTTTTTAAAAAGGTTTTGCTAAGTGAACCCAATAGCGTTGACGCCTTATATAATTTGGGTTTTTGTTATCTAAATGCCTCATTGGAACCCGATTCTGCACTTACTTTCTTTCAAAAAGCCTATGCCTTATTAACCCCGGATGAGCATTTAAGTGTTATTGGAGTTGATTTACAGTTATCCATTGCAAAATCATATCAATACTTATACAAACAGCAACAAGCTATAGGTGTTTATAACGATTTATTGAAGATTCTACCGGCAGAAGATACTCAGACAATAGCGTTAGCTAAGCATGAAATAGAGTATTGTAATAATGCTATAGATCTTATTAAGAAACCTGTGGATCTTAAATTATTTAATTTAGGCCCCAATGTAAATTCCTCCTCTGATGATCATAGTCCTCTCGTTTCTGCCGATGAGTCCTTGTTGATGTACACCTCGCGTCGGCAAACTACGGATGGTTTGCTTATGCCAGATGGTCAAAATGAAGAGCGTATTTATTCGTCCAATGCAACGACTAATGGTTGGGGGAAATCCGCTGGCGTTAGAGATTTATTTCCCACGAATGGGCATGAGGCTGGTGTGTGTTTATCGTTAGACGGACAAGAACTTTACGTATATCGAAGTGATAGAGATGGTGCTAATATTTATGTGTCTGATAATGTGAATAATAATTGGACATCGCCAGTTAAACTTCCCGAAGGCATAAACTCTAGTTATGATGAGACTCATGCTAGTATCTCCCCTGATAAATCAACCTTGTATTTCACAAGTAATAGACCTGGTGGGTTTGGTGGCTTAGATATTTATAGGGTTCGTCGTTTACCAAATAACGAATGGGGAGAGCCTCAAAATTTGGGGGCAAGTATAAATACTCAGTATGATGAAGAAACACCAATCATCCATCCTGATGGTAAAACGTTGTATTTTAGTTCGGAAGGGCATAATAGCATGGGGCAATTAGATATCTTCTATAGTCGTAATTTGAATGATTCCGCATGGACAGCTCCCTTAAATATAGGCTACCCTATTAACACGCCCGAAGATGATTTGCATTTTGCACCAACTACTTCAGCAAATATAGCCTATTACGCCTCGTCTAAATTTGAAGGAAGTTTAGGTGGGTCTGATATTTATCTTGTTGAGTATAAAGAGCCTGCCGAAACATGGATGGTTGTTGTAAAAGGTTTGATTAATTCGACGAATCCTTCGTTAGTTGAAAATGCTCGTATCACGGCTACTCGTAAAAGCGATAACCAAGTGGTTGGTATTTACAGGCCAAATATTACAACAGGTAATTATATGTTGATCTTAGAAGCTGATGATACATATCATGTTGTAATAGAAGGGCAGGGGTTTGAAACGCAAGCGTATGACGTAGTGGCAACTCGAGATATGACTTATAAAAAGACAGGCGCTATAAATAATGTGGCTAATGTGACTTTATTACCTGTGACGCCTGTGGTTGAAACTGATAGTAAAGAAGATGAGCCAATCCTAGCATCATCGCTGTTCTATAATGAGAAAG
Source organism: Bacteroidales bacterium (assembly GCA_003251015.1). Classification (GTDB taxonomy): domain Bacteria; phylum Bacteroidota; class Bacteroidia; order Bacteroidales; family Marinilabiliaceae; genus SZUA-582. The sequence goes on along the minus strand of QKIO01000089.1, from coordinate 378 downwards.
GTGAGCCTTATCATACCGTACAGATTCTTGCACTAAAAGAACCCGTGTCTTCATATAAAGTGTTTGCAAATCTAGAGCCAGAGCTAATCAACGAATTTAGGTGTAAAAACGGTTGGTTTTTATATGCATACGGTTCTTTTGACTCGTACCGTTTAGCTAAAAAAGGCAAAAAGAAAGTGCTTGAAACAGGTTTGTGGCAAGATGCTTTTGTACGTACTACTAAACAATATTTAGAAGTGCTTAACCCTGATCAATTGCCTAAATAATGTCGCTTAAATTGGAAGTAGCACTTCGCGCCTTGGAGCCTGAAGATATTGACTTACTCTACAAATGGGAAAATGATATGGAAATATGGGAAGTGAGTAATACACTTACTCC
>QKIO01000197.1 GCA_003251015.1 Bacteroidales bacterium | reverse complement strand
ATTCACCGTTTAGGCCACATTCGCAATAAATGCAGTCAAACGAACAGGTTTTTTTATTTACTGGCATTAGGTTTACTCCTAGCGACAAACCTAGGCGTCGGCTTTTAAGAGGGCCAAAAATAACTTTGTCGAATAAAAATGTAGGCATAATCGAGTATTTTATCACAAAGGTAATAGCTTTCGCACATCAAAGCATCAGTTAATGTAAATTTAGCTTTTCACAACTTTATAATGGTTGCTTGTATTCTTCTTTTTGCTTATAAAAAGCTGTTTTTAACAACCAACTAAATTACTATCTTTGAAGCTTTGTAAATAAGGGTATGCATGAAGTTTAGTGAAGTAATAGGGCATCAGTTAATTAAAAAACATTTGATAAATACGGTGGATGAAAACCGTGTGAGTCATGCGTTATTATTTCATGGCTCGGAAGGCACTGGTAAGGTGTTGTTGGCCTTGGCTTTTGCTCAATATCTAAATTGCAAAAATAGATTGAATGACGATTCGTGTGGCGAATGTTCATCGTGTCGCAAGTATAGTAAACTCATTCATCCTGATTTACATTTTGTTTTTCCTGTTGTTAAAGGCACTAAGTCAACGGCTCCCGTGAGTGATAGTTACCTTAGTGAATGGCGTGATGTGGTGCTTAAAGAAAATTATTTTAGCATTCACGACTGGTATCGTTATATGGGTGTTGAAAAGGGACAAGGTCTTATCTACGCTCAAGAAAGTCAAGAGATTATTCGGAAATTAAGCCTTAAAACGTTTGAAGCCGAATATAAGGTTATGATTATTTGGATGCCTGAATTGATGCATCAATCAGCCGCTAATAAATTACTTAAGTTGTTGGAGGAGCCTCCTGCTGGCACTGTTTTTATTTTAGTGTCGGATAAGCCAGATGAGATTTTAGGAACCATCTTAAGTCGTGCCCAACAGCTTAAAATCCCTCGTTTAAGTGATGAGGATATCACCTATGCCCTCAAAATGCAATATAACTTACCGCTCGAAGAATGTCAAACACTAGCCAAATTAGCAAATGGTAATTATGTGGCAGCCAAAGAGATTGTGAGTGAGAGTGAAGAGCGCGTTTATTTTTTTGATATGTTTGTAAATCTTATGCGACTAGCGTATGGTCGTAAGTTGCACGAGTTAATCGCTTGGAGTGATGAGATGGGCGCACAAACACGTGAACGACAAAAAAGCTTTCTTAACTATACCTTACGTATGGTGCGCGAAAACTTTATAATGAACATGAATGAAGAACGGTTGTTGTATCTTACGCCTGAGGAAAAGAATTTCTCGCTTAGGTTTTCACCGTTTATTAATGATACAAATGTTTGGCAATTAGCCGAAGAATTAAGTCTGGCCCATTCGCACATTGAGCAAAATGGAAATGGACGAATTATATTTATGGATGTAACCCTAAAAGTGATTATTTTGCTCAAGCAATAATTCAAACGGGTTGGTCAACATGGCCTAGCGGCCTTTTATAGATTGTTTATATGGAAGAGATACAAGATACAAAATCAAGTTGTTCAAGCTGTTCAAGCGGGTGTGGAAAACTTGATGTATTTGATTGGTTAGAAGATTTGCCAGAGAGTGTGAGTAGCACCGACTTAGTAGAGATTCAATTTAAGAATACCCGTAAAGGCTATTATAAAAATAACAACACAGTAAAGTTTGTAAAGGGTGATGTGGTAGCTGTTGAGGCTTCACCAGGTCACGACATCGGTGTTATCACCCTCACGGGTGAGTTGGTGTTGTTGCAAATGAAAAAGAACAACCTTTCACTTACTAATTACGATTTTAAACGTGTCTATCGCAAGGCTAAACCTACCGACTTAGAAAAATGGCAAGAAGGCAAAGACATGGAGCACGAAACCATGTTGGAGGCTCGTCGTATTGCTGAGCGTTTGAAGCTTAATATGAAAATTGGTGATGTGGAATATCAAGGTGACCGCACCAAAGCCATTTTTTATTATATCGCTGATGAACGTGTTGACTTTAGAGAGTTGATTAAAGTATTAGCCGACCAGTTTAAAGTACGTATTGAAATGCGTCAGATTGGTGCAAGGCAAGAGGCTGGGCGTATTGGAGGCATTGGTCCTTGTGGGCGTGAGTTGTGTTGCTCTACTTGGATTACCAATTTTGTGTCGGTAACTACTAATGCAGCTCGTTATCAAGAAATATCTCTTAATCCTCAAAAATTAGCAGGCCAGTGCGGTAAACTTAAATGTTGTCTCAACTTTGAGTTGGATGCTTATGTGGATGCACAACAAGACTTCCCAGACACCAAGTTTGTGTTAGAGACTCAAGATGGTCGTTATTACCACTTCAAAACTGATATTTTTAAACGTGTGATGTGGTACAGTACCGAAAAAGACTATCCTGCAGGCGTATTAGAAGTGTCTGTAGATCGTGTGATTGAGGTGATTCGTGAGAATAAGAAAAATAATAAGGTGGAACGCCTTGTCATGGAAGACTTAACTGCTAAACCTAAAGAAGTAGGTTATTCCAATGTGATGGGAGAGGATAGTTTAACTCGTTTTGACGAATCTAAACCGGTTAAACGTAAACCGAATAATAAAAATAAAAAACGTCGTTTTAAGCCTAATGCCAAAAAAGATGATACAAATAAAGGTGCTAAATAGACTGAAAGTGTTAGCGGTGCTTGTTTTGGGGTTTGTGGTGATGAGCTGCAGTCATAATGCATTGTTCGACCAGTATGTAACCATTCCTGATGATGGATGGAATGTGGATTCTATGGCGGTTTTTAATGTAACCATCGATGATGCCTCGGCGGCTTACGACTTAACGCTCAATATTCGAAATCGCTCAACCTTTAAGAACAGTAACCTTTGGCTTTTTGTGGATGTTATTAGTCCTTCGGGTAAATTAATGCAACAGAAAGTGAATTGTATTTTGGCTGATGATAGTGGTAAGTGGTTGGGTTCTGGCTGGGGTGATTTATTCTCGGTAGAGATTCCTTATCAAAAAAATGTTCGTTTTGCTGAAACAGGACAATACACAATTAGAATTGTACAAGGTATGTATGATGAAAATCTATCAGGCATTCATAATGTGGGGGTGAGGGTTGAAAAAATTAGTTGGGAAAAATAAAACGTTGTGGGAAAGAATAAACTTAAAAAATTTGCCGCCATGGCTGAGTATAGCCATGTTTTCGAAGCCGATTATAGCGATTTAAAAGGGGAGCCTTTTTATATGAAAGGTAAGTGGGCTCGTGATTTTTTTAAAAACGATAATCCTATTGTACTTGAATTAGGATGCGGCAAGGGCGAATATACAGTTGGCCTTGCGGAATTATATCCACATAAGAATTTTATTGGCATCGATATTAAAGGTGCTCGTATGCATAAAGGTGCAACTCAGGCATTTGATCGAAAACTAAGCAATGTGGCTTTTGTTCGTACTCGCATCGAGTTTATTAATGCATTTTTTGAGGCTGGCGAAGTAGACGAAATATGGCTTACCTTTCCCGATCCTCAAATGAAGAAAGTTACCAAACGGTTGTCTTCAACGTTCTTTATGCAACGATACCTTAAGTTTCTCAAACCTCAAGGCTTGGTGCATCTTAAAACAGACTCAAATTTTTTATATACCTATACTGCCGAAATGGTTAAAGCCAATGAGTTAACTGTTAAGGTTAATGAAATGGATTTGTACGCTTCAGCTTATCAAGATCCTATCTTATCCATCCAGACGTATTACGAAAAGAAATGGATTGAACATGGTTTAGCCATTAAATATCTTCAGTTTGAACTATTACCTCTCGATGAATGGGTGGAGCCTGATGTGGAAATTGAATTTGATCAATATCATAATGCGGGTAGAGGGGTTAAAGTAAAAGAATCGTTGGCTAATCAGCCGCAAGCAAAAAATAAAGGTAAGTAAAGCGTAGGTTGGTTTTTATTCATCCGTAACTCTTCTATTTTGATTGTAGAGACGCCATCACGTTTTTTTCTGCAAGTGTACGAGCTTGTTCGTTTGGTACCTCCTGGTAGGGTAACTAGTTATGGCGCCATTGCCAAATATCTAGGTAATACACGGGGGGCTCGTATGGTTGGATGGGCCTTGAACGCTAGTTCGGGGCTTACTGATTTTGTACCCGCTCATCGGGTGGTTAACCGCAAGGGCTTACTAACTGGTAAAGCTCATTTTCAAGGTTCTGATGTTATGATTAGTCTTCTAGAGGCTGAGGGCGTCATTGTTACAAATAATCAAATTCAACATTTTGAACAAATTTTCTGGGATCCATTTAAAGAGTTGGAATAGGGTGGGTGATTGTTTGTTTTTTTTGTAAATTTGCCCTAATTTTTAAACAGTTTAAATAAACATAACGATGGAATACTATCCAAGTTTAGTGCTTGATGCCTTAAAACATGTGGTTCATCCGGGTAAAGGTAAAGATATTGTGAGCCTCGAAATGGTGGAGGATGACATCCGCATTGATGGGAAACGCATTAGTTTTAGTCTTATTTTTGAAAAAGTAAATGATCCTATGGTGGGGTCAATAAAAAAAGCCTGTATTCAAGCTATTCATTCGTATGTGGATGAAGAAGCGCAAATAGAAGGTAATATATTTATAAAGGTAGTTGCAAAAGCTAAGCCCAAAGAGGTTAATCACTTGCAGGGTGTTAAAAACATTGTGGCTGTAGCTTCTGGTAAAGGGGGCGTGGGTAAATCTACCGTTACCTCCAACTTGGCAGTGGCTTTAGCTAAAGCTGGTTATAAAGTAGGTTTGTTAGATGCTGATATTTTTGGTCCCTCTGTTCCTATTATGTTTCAAACAGAAGCTGAACGTCCTGTGCTTGAGAAAATAGACGGGAAAGATCGTATTATTCCTGTTGAGAAGTACGGCGTTAAAATGTTAAGTATTGGGTATTTCGTTAACCCAGATGATGCCCTTATCTGGCGTGGTTCTATGGCAACCAATGCCTTGAAGCAACTTATTAATGATGGTAATTGGGGTGAGTTAGATTATTTACTACTTGATTTACCTCCTGGCACAAGTGATATTCACCTTACTTTGGTTCAAACACTAAGTATCTCAGGTGCTTTAATAGTTACCACGCCACAAGATGTAGCTTTGGCTGATGCTGTAAAGGGAGTGAGTATGTTTAAAAGCAAAAACATTAACGTCCCTGTATTGGGTTTGGTTGAGAACATGGCTTGGTTTACGCCTGCCGAATTGCCCGAAAACAAATATTATATTTTTGGAAAAGATGGGGGTAAAAAACTAGCAGAACGTTTGCAGGTGCCTCTTCTGGGTCAATTGCCTTTGGTGCAAAGTATTCGTGAAGGTGGCGATAATGGACAACCAGCGGCTCTGAACGAAGACTCTGTGATGGGGATTGCCTTTGCCGATTTAGCCCGCAAATTAGTGGAGCGTGTGGATATTAGAAACGCTTCGATGCCATTAACAAAAATTGTGGAAATAAAGAATAAGTAATGAGCAACGATAAATCAGCACTTTGGATAGAGGTGGAAGAGGCTCTAGAGTCTATTCGTCCCTACTTAATAACCGACGGAGGTAATATTACCTTGATGGATATTACCCCTGAAATGGTTGTGAAAGTTCGTTTAGAAGGAGCTTGTCGTGATTGTAATTTTAGACTTCAAACTCTTAGAGGAGGTGTTGAGATGGTGGTAAAAAGCGCTGTCCCTCAAATTGTTGAGGTGGTTTCGGTTGTTTAAGCTATAATTTATATTTTTAAAACAATCCCACATGTAACGATGTGGGATTGTTTTTAATGTTTTTATGCAAATATGATTTATACTTCTTGTTTTTGCTTACTCATCATGTTGTAAATGGTTGATTTACCAATATTTAATTTCTCCGCCACTTTAAGTACGTTATTGTGGTATTTTTTAAGAAAGTGATGGATTATTTTTTCGGTATATTCTTTCAGGGTTAATTCTTGAGAAAATAATTCCAATTCAGAGTGGGCTGTGTTAAACACAATGTGTTCTTCATCAATAACTTTGCTGTTTGTAAGCACGGCCGATAACTCAACAATGGCTTTTAGTTCTCGTATGTTTCCTGGGTAATTGTAGTTTAGTAGTTTCTTTTTTGCTTTGGGAGTGAGTTCTAATTTACTCATGCCGTTTTCTTTGCAAAACGATTCTAAAAAGTAATTACACAACAACAAGCAGTCGTTTTCTCGTTCGTTTAATGTGGGGAGGTGGATGGGTAAACCTAGCAAACGGTAATATAAATCTTCCCTAAAATGGCCTTTGTTTACCTCTTCAGCTAAGTCTTTGTTTGATGCTGTTATTATTCGCGTGTTGACTTTTATAACCGCATGGCCTCCTATTCTGGTTATTTCACGCTCTTGTATCACGCGTAGTAGTTTGACTTGTAGGTCAAAATCCATTTCTCCTATCTCATCTAAAAATAGGGTGCCACCTTCCGCCTCTTCAAATTTACCTTTCATGCTTGTATTAGCTCCGGTAAAGGCTCCTTTTTCGTGTCCAAAGAGTTCGTTTTCAATGAGATCTCGTGGGATGGCTCCCATGTTAACGGCAATAAATGGTTTGTTTTTTCGAGGTGAGTTGTAGTGAATGGTTTTGGCTACCAACTCCTTACCAGTACCTGTATCGCCATAGATAGAAATGTTGATGTTAGGTATTTTAACGGCCTTATCAATCAACGAGAAAATATTTTTAATGGCAGTACTCTCTCCGATGATGATATTGTTGTACGTGTATTTGTTTGATATTTCACTCTTTAGTTCTTTGATTTCTATTTTGAGTGTTTTTTTAGCTTCAATGTTACGTAGGCTATTGCGCAGGCGCTCGGTAATATTTTCATCTTTAGTGATGTAGTCGTAAGCGCCTTGTTTGAGGAGTTGTACTGCCGTAGATATATTCTCTTGACCTGATATAACAATAACTTCAATATCGGCATTGTAATGTTTGATGTGCCTCAAAACATCTTCACCATCCATGTCTGGTAGACCTAAATCTAAAGTCACCACATCAGGATTGTCGGCTAGGTGGGGAATGAAATCCTTTGCGTTAACAAAAGTGCTCACTTCGTAATGAGCCTGTGCTATCAAGGTATGTTCTATCAACCGGTTAAATACTCGGTCGTCTTCAACGATATGAATCTTCATAAAAAGATTGTTTTTCAGTACTAAGGTAAAAAAAAACAGACGTGTTCATCGTAACAAACTTGTTTTAAGTTTCGATGTTTAAGGTGACGCTTCTTTTTGGTCTGGATTGGGCTTATAACATATGGCTGAACTATTAATAATAGTTAGGTATTAAAGGATTAATGGTATATTTATGGCTTGTTTTGACCTGAGGATGTTATTTTTGCGCGACAATAAAATAATTTTGGCAAAAATGAGTTTCTAATTAGATATAGAATAGTTAATTACTACATGAGTTTACGCAATATAACCATCGCTTCCATCCTTCTCATTCTTTGGGGATGTTCAATAAAAAAAAATACATGGGTCAGTCGCAACTATCATAACCTAACGGCTTATTACAATGTGTATTATAATGGCAAGGAGAGTTTTAATGCAGGTAATTTTGCAATTAAAAAATCTTATAAAAATAACTATACAGAGTTGTTGCCAATGTTTGAGTCCTCTGATGATGCGGCCATATCTGTGGCTGCTGGTGATATGGATAGAGCCATTGAAAAGGGTGGTAAACTCATAAAAAAACACTCCATCACTGCTAAACCTAAAAAAGGTTCTGCTAAAAGTAAAGACCCTAATTTCTATAATAAGAAGGAATATAATGTGATGGTTGATGATGCGTATATGCTCATAGGGAAGGCGCAGTTTTGCAAACATGATTTTTCTTCGGCGGTGCGTACGTTTCAATATGTAAATCGTGAGTTTGACAAAACACCGGCGCAGCTTGAGGCTTTAATATGGTTGGCACGCACGCATACCGAACAACAGAATTGGGTGAGTGCACTTTCTGCACTTGAGAGTTACGATTTGGTTGGGTCTGCCCCAATCGAGTTATATGGTGATTACATGGCTGCATATGCCAATATGTTGCTTAAACAGCAAAAATATCCAGAAACAATTCCATATTTAATTAAGGCCATTGAGAATTGTAACGATCGTACAACACGCATTCGCTTTCAATATATATTGGCTCAGCTGTACGAACGCACTGGTAACAGGGCTGATGCTGCTAAGATGTATGGATTGGTGGCTTCTAAAACACCAAATTATGAAATGTCATTTAATGCGAAAGTAAATCAAGCATCTATCGTTTATGATAATGCCAATTTGGTGGAGGTGAAAAAACAACTTCGTAAGTTGGCAAAGGATAAGAAAAACAAAGAATACCTCGATCGTATTTATTATGCTTATGGTCGTGTTTATATTCAAGAGGGAAATGAAAAGGAAGCACTGGCTAGTTTTGCCACATCGGTAAAAGTGAGTGTGGTAGATGATAATAGAAAAGGAATGTCGTTCCGCGAAATGGGGAATATTTATTATAAACGCGAAGATTATAAAAATGCCTACTTTAATTACGACAGTGCCATCGTTTATATCGATCCAAATATAGCCAGTTTTGCTGAGTTAGAAGAAAAACACGCTGGACTAAGTACCTTGGTGGCAAATATGTTGTTGGTTGAGCGTGAAGATAGTTTGCAGCGCTTGGCAACTATGAGTGAGCCTGTTTTGTTTGCTTATCTTGACGGCATCATTAAAGAAAAAATAGAAGACGAAAAGAAACAATCGGAGCTTAAACGCCAGGCTGCTGAGGAAGAGATGTATTCGCAGTTTGGTGCTGAAAATTCTTCTTCTGGTAACAATCAAACGGCTTCTGGCAAATGGTATTTCTATAACCCTACATCTATAGCCATGGGTAAAAACGAGTTTGCTAAACGATGGGGTAAACGAAAGTTAGAGGATAACTGGCGTAGAAAAGATCGTCGTAAGATGGAAGAGGAGCCTGAAGATCCCTTTGAAATGCCAGATGACCCTTTTGCAACTAACGATCCTGCTGCCAACCCTAAACGTGATGGAGCAAAAGAAGGAGAGCCGAAAGAAACAGATCAAGCCAAAAAGGAAAAAGAAGTTAAAGGTGTGCCAACTCGTGCTCAGCTATTGGCAGATATACCTATAAGTACTGCGCAACGCCAAGAGTCTAATGAGCGCATTGATGAGGCGTTAATGGACAATGGACTTATTTTCATGGATCACTTAAATAATTATCCCAAAGCGGTTGAAACGTTTAATGAGTTGTTAAGGCGTTTCCCAAACTCGAGGTCTCGCGAGGCTGCCATGGTAGCTCTTTTTAATGCGTATCGTTTAAGTAACGATGAGGCAGGTATGTTACATACGCGCAACCGACTAGAGAAAGAATTTCCGTCGAGTCGTTTTGTGGCATTCTTAAACGATCCAGACTTTATTAACAAGATGAATGAAGCCAAGGTGGCACGCGAGTTGGCTTATGAACAGACCTATCGTGCCTTTTTGTTTGGAAAGTTTGACGAGGTGTTAGCGGCATCAACGCCTATCATTACCAAAAATGAAGCCCCTGAGCTTATCAATAAATATCAATTGTTGCGTTCGTTGGCGTATGCTAAACGAGGTGATAAAGATGGGTTTAAAAACGATTTAGAAATCATTGTAACTCGTAACACGGGTAAACAGGAAGTGTTATTAGCTAAAGCGTTCTTAGAGCAATTAGAGCAAGGTAAAATGCCTGTTCAGGGTACTTTGTATTCGCCACTGCCATCTGATGCCCTAGCCAAACAGCAACGATTGGATGGTGTTACGCGCGATAATACTGAAGTGTCGGAACTTGGGTTTGTATATGTTGAAAAAGAAGCCTATGATTTATTAGTTCTAGGTATTGATAAGGAAAATATGAATCGTGCTATTTATAATGTGGCCGATTATAATTTCTCTCGTTTCTTATTGGCTGATTACGAAATATCAGAAAAAGGTTTGCTAGAAGGTGATAAGGCTTTGTTGGTATCTGGATTTAGAAATAAGGTGGAAGCAATGGATTATTTTTATTCGTTGAGAGAGAAACCTGAGTTTTTTGGCTTTGATGCCATGAAACCCGAAAGTATCATTATCATCTCAGAATCAAATAAAAGCAAGTTTTATTTGTCAGGTATGAGAAGTGAGTATAATCTTTTCTTCCAAAAATACTACCTATCTATTGTGGATAAGAAGGAGTTGGAGAAAGTGTCTAAAGTCGTTCAGCCTACAGTTCAGCCAGTTGTTGAACCAGAAGCAAGCGCGGCTCCTTCTTCGCCAACAGCTCCTGCCGAGCAACCCAATGTTGTGCAACCGCCATCACCTCAGCCTGTTTTTGAAGTTAAGCCTGAGAAACCATCAGCATCCGCATTTATTGAGCCTTCAGCACCTGTTGTTGTGGATGACGTTACCTTTGTCTTAGATAAGAATGCACCGCATTTGGCAACTCTTATTTTGCCTAATGTAAGGATGGATTATAAGCGACTAACAACTATTTATATCAATTATACTAAAACAACTTTTGGCAATCACCTAAATGTAGAGTTTTTGGATTTGGGTTCTGATAATAAGATGATTGAGGTGAGTGGTTTCAAAAATGCCTCCGAAGCCAAAACATATCTTGACGCTGTGAAAGCAAATGCTTTTCTAACCAAAGATATTAATCGCATGGAGTATTATTTGTGGATTATTTCGGATGCAAATCTTACTACCCTTAAATCATCCATTGAGCTAAAAGCATACGATGGGTTTTATAAACTAAATTATTAGGTTATGGATGAGTTGCTGGTTCGAATTTTATGGGTAGATGATGAAATAGAGCATCTTAAAGCACACATTATTTTTTTAACCAGTAAGGGTTATGAGGTTGAAACGGCCACCAATGGGCACGATGCGCTCGAAAAGGTTAAAAACTCTTTTTATGACCTTATCTTCTTGGACGAAAATATGCCAGGTATCTCAGGATTAGAAACGTTGACTAAGTTAAAAGAATTGCGTTCGGAGATACCTGTGATTATGATTACCAAAAGCGAAGAGGAAGATATCATGGAACAGGCCATCGGAAGTAAAATAGCCGATTACCTTATTAAACCGGTTAACCCTCGTCAAATACTTTTGTCGGTTAAGAAAAACCTGCAAAGTAAAATGTTGGTGACTAAAACCACCACATCGGCATATCAATCACAGTTTGGTAAAATATCATTACAAATTAACGATTCATTATCAACTGCAGAATGGATTGATACGTATAAAAAACTAGTCTTTTGGGAATTGGAGCTCGACCAAGGTGATGGTGCCATGGATGAGGTGTTGAAAATGCAAAAGTCTGAAGCCAATAATGCCTTTGTGCGTTTTGTGAAGAATAATTACATCTCGTGGTTAAATGGGGGTGATAGTCCTTTGATGTCTAATAACCTGATAAAAGAAAAAGTATTACCCTTACTTGAAAAGGAACAGAAGGTCTTTTTTATTGTCATAGATAATTTTAGATACGACCAGTGGGAAGTGCTTAAAAAAGTTATTCTGGATGATTATCAGGTGGAGGAAGATGCCCTGTATTACAGCATCCTACCTACCGCCACTCAATATGCTCGAAATGCAATCTTTTCTGGTTTGATGCCATCTCAAATAAAGGATATGTATCCTCAGTATTGGGTGGATGAAGATGAAGAGGATGGCAAAAATAAATTTGAAGGCGAGTTGTTGGGTACTTTATTTGATCGTTTTCGCAAAAAAGTGAAATATAGTTACACCAAAGTAACAGACAACGAAGTGGGTAAACGCCTGGTTGAAGGATTACATAAGTTACTGCCTAACGATATCAATGCCATCGTGTATAATTTTGTGGATATGCTTTCTCATGCTCGCACCGAAGTGAAAATGATTAAGGAATTGGCCAAAGATGAAGCGGCCTATCGGTCTCTTACCCTCTCGTGGTATAATCATTCTCCATTAAAAGAGTTGTTGGTCAAACTTAAAAGTGAAGATGTGAAGGTGGTTATCACAACCGATCATGGAACCACCTGTGTGCAAAATGCGATTAAAGTGGTGGGTGATAAGGGTGTTAATACCAATTTGCGTTATAAAGTGGGTAAAAACATGGCATATAATGCCAAAGAGGTGTTTGAAATTAAAAAGCCAGAAGAGGCTTTCTTGCCACGCCCTAATGTATCTAGCACTTATATCTTTGCGCGTAATGCTGATTTTTTTGCCTACCCAAACAACTTTAATTATTACGTAAGTTATTATCGTGATACGTTTCAGCATGGAGGTATCTCTCTGGAAGAGATGATTATACCTGTTATCACACTAAAAGGTAAAGGTGTTTAATTGAGGACTAATTTTTATGGATACGTTTATTATAAACTCTCTTGAAACTATTCAAGATACGGCATTTGCCTTTTTGCAAAAGTACAAATCAAACAAAGTGTTTGCTTTTTATGGCGATATGGGCGTTGGTAAAACGACGTTTATAAAAGCCTTGTGTGCTGAATTAAAAATCTCCGATGTGGTGAATAGTCCTAGTTTCTCCATTGTGAATGAGTATAAATCGGGCACTGGTGAGTCTGTTTATCATTTCGATTTTTACAGATTAAACCACTTGTCTGAAGCCTACGACATGGGTTGTGAAGATTATTTTGATTCTGGATACTGTTGCTTAATCGAATGGCCTGATAAGATTGATGAACTTTTGCCATTAGGGCGTTTAGATGTTTATTTGGAAGAATTACCCAACGGCACTCGAAAAGTAGAGGTGATAAATAAATAACATTTGTTTTCCTTCTTTTTTTAGTATCTTGAAACCAATTTAGCGAAGAAACGCAATTTGAGTTATCAATATATTTTTGGGTGATGGGCGAGAGAACTACTTATATTCCTATGGGGCAAACCAGTATGATGCCCAAAGAAGAGATGTTGGAAATCGGACGGCAACGTAAAAGTTTATCAATAGGTATTCCTAAAGAATCATCTCGGTTTGAAAGCCGTATTCCTTTAACACCCCAAGGTGTTGAGTTATTAGTTGCCAATGGTCATTCGGTGCTATTTGAATCAGGTGCTGGTGAAGGCGCTAACTACTTAGATACCGACTTTGCAGATAGTGGTGCTCAAATTGTGAAATCCAAAGATGAGGTTTTTAAGGCTGAGATTATTTTAAAAGTATCAGCTATCACCAATGACGAAATAGATCTTCTGCAAGCTAATCAGCTGGTTATATCACTGCTTAATCTTAATAATCAAACGCGCGAGTCCATTCAAAAAATGCAGGATAAACGCATTGACGCCATTGCTTTTGAGTTAATCAAAGACGATAATGGATGTTATCCAGTAGTGCGCAGTATGAGCGAAATTGAGGGCGCCGCATCTGTTATGATTGCTAGTGAGTATTTGAGTAAAGCCCATAATGGGAAAGGGGTTTTGTTGGGTGGTATCACTGGTATCTCACCATCTGAGTTTGTGATTTTAGGCGCAGGTACTGCAGGTGAGTTCGCTGCTCGTGCTGCTCTAGGACTTGGTGCTACCGTAAAGGTGTTTGATAGTTCTTACCATAATCTTCGGGAGTTGGAGCATAATATTGGACGACGTGTCTTTACTTCTGTTTTACACCCTCGTGCTTTGTCGAAAGCGTTGTTGAGTGCTGACGCTGTGTTGGGTAGCTTACGTTTTTTACAGTCTGGTTATTCCTATATGGTTACTGAAGATCAAGTAAGGCAGATGAAGCCAGGGTCTATCATCATTGATTTAAGCATGGATCAAGGGGGTTGTTTCGAAACAAGTGTCTGTACTAATTTCGAGCATCCAGTCTTTATCAAACACAAGGTTATTCATTATTGTGTGCCTAATGTGGCATCACGTGTGTCTCGTACGGCCTCTATTGCATTGAGCGATATCTTTGCGCCTGTGTTATTGAGAATCGGTAAACATGGCGGCGTCTCGCAGTTCATAAAAAAAGATAGAGGAGTGAGTCATGGTATCTATCTCTATAAGGGTATCTTAACCAATAGTCATGTTGGCAATAGGTTTAACATTCCGTATAAAGACATCAGTCTGTTAATGGCAGCATTTTAAGTTGTTGGATTTAGCTGGTTATACACGTTTTTTTTGGCTTGTTTTTGTTGAGCGTAAGGTATCGTAAAACGAAAGCAGGTGCCCAAATCATCGTTTTTATCGTACCATATATCACCACCCATACTCTCAATGTACTTTTTGCAGATGGCTAAGCCCAGGCCATTGCCTCCAAATTGTCTGTCATTGGTTTGTTGAACCTGCCTAAACATTTCAAAAATTACACTTTCGCTACCTTGGGGTAAACCAATGCCTGTATCTTTCACAAAAAACTCTAAGTAATGGTCAGTGCTAGAATATCCAAACTTAACCCATCCTCGAGAGGTGAATTTAAGTGCGTTATCTAATAAATGATTAAGTACTTTTACTAAACCATCAGAGCTGGTGATGATCATGTCATCTGGTTCTTTTAATCCCTTCTCTAAGAATATATTGATGGGTTTGTGTAATAAAGTGATCTCATTCAAATAGTGTTGGCTCATCTTTTCAAGTAGGGTGTTTAGGTTAATTTGTTTAGGTCCTTCTTGAATTAAGCTTGTTTGAAGTTTAGAAATGTCTATTAGGTTATCCATTACTTTAAGTAATTGATGTCCATTGACATTTATGATGTCAATATACTCGTCCCTTTCCTCAGCATCTAAAGCATCAGAGCGTAATATTTCTGAAAAACCTAAAATGGAGTTCATGGGGGTGCGAATCTCATGACTTAAGTTTGCTAGGAATGCTGTTTTTAGTTGATCGTTCTCATCAGCTTTTATTTTAGCTTTGTTGAGTGCCGCAATTGATACATCAAGTTCTTCGTTTTTCTTCCGTAATTCATCATGCATGTGATTTACGGTTTCGTTCTTTAGTTTAAGCGCTTGCTTGGTTAATAGGTGTTCTATCTCAGTGCTGATGCGAGGTGCAAATATCTGTAGTAAATCTTCAATTGTTTTTAGGGATGAGCCAATTGGTTTTTTGAATAAAGCGATAAGAATGCCATTGGGCTCTTCGTCTGTGTTGTATAGTGGGATGCCAATTAGGCCTTCCATTTTGCCTTCGATTAGGCGCGGGTCGCCAGGGAAGTTTTTGTATGCGTTTTTAGCGTAACAGCATGTGGATTGTCCCCTGGTGCTTTCGCAGGGTGTGTCTTTTAAGTTATAGGTGTATAAAGGTTCTGTTGTTGTCGCACTCGAGTTAACTAGGGCGATAGCTAAATGACTTTCGTGGTTGTAATGACCAATGATGATTCGATCTGCTCCAGTAATTTCACATAACATGGGTGCTAGGTTTTTGAAATAACCCATCCCCAAATATTTATTTACTGGTGAAAATAGCTCGTGTATTAAGGGCTCAACTTCTTTGAATCGTTGCAGTCTTGTCTTTTTTCGTTTTAATATAAAATCATACCAGCTCATATTCGTGTTTTTTAGACTGCGTAATTAAGGTATTATCATACTTCTTTGCAAAATATTTTGACCAGTGCCAGTATTTAGTTGTTAAACTTTACTAAATAATAAGTGTAAGGGGTGCGCCTCTCTGTTGTTGCTTAATATTAGCTTCTTAATATCTAAAAAAACCTTATTTTATACTTTGATTGAGGTGTTTTTGTTTCATTATTTTAACTATTTTTTTGTCTTTGTTGACTAACTTAGCAACTCCTTTAGACATTTTTATGCAACTACTTAGTTTAATAGAAAATTTGACCTACGATAGAGGTTTGCATGCAGAACACGGTTTGTCTATGTTTCTGGATACTGGCACGTGTAAAATACTGTTTGATACTGGGCAAACAGGTTTGTTTGTTTCTAATGCTAAGAAGTTAGGGGTTGATTTAACTGCTGTTAATTTTCT
>QKIO01000007.1 GCA_003251015.1 Bacteroidales bacterium | reverse complement strand
TAAAAATACCACGCTAGTGCCTGTGAAACTGACGTTGTAATCTGATGGTTCAAAAATCTCATCCACTTGTTTGCGCAACGAATCTTCAATGACTTGTATCTGTGTGGTGTTTACGTTAGCCATTTTTAGCGACATACGCGCTATTTGTTTTGTTGAGTCAAGATATGAGTTTTGACTGCTTCCAATCTGTGTGCTGTTGGCCGAGTAATATTCTTTTAACTGCCCCAATTGCATTGGTGGAGGTAGGATGTTGTATTTGGAGTCGCCTCCTCTGTGAACCTGATACATGTATTTAATGCCGTCAAGTACCGATGTTGGTTTTGAAAAGTAAGGTGTGTATAAGCTGTCACGGGTGAGCACGTTTTCAAGCTTTTTCATCTTATATAAAGTACTGGCGCTATTTTTAAACACGCCATTGGGCTCTTTAGTGTCAATGGCTATTTCAAAAGGAAGTACACCAACGTATTGCTGCTCAAAGAAAAGTAGGTCTTGGTAAATAATGTCGTGTTTCGGAATATCATCCACTACATTACCTGATGTTTTGATGAGGGTAATACCACCAATACTAAACAGCACCAATGCAACAGTACTGATGTAAATTCCTTTGCGGTGATACAGCACTTGCACGACTAACCATTTGATGGCATTGTTTAAATGCTGGTTTTCTAGATGCTGCATGTGTTTTGGGAGTGGCACTTTTTGAAAACTCAATATGATGGGGTACACCGTGATGGATATCAAAAATAAGCCCATAATATTTAGCGCCGCCACGGTACCAAACTGAACAAGAATAGACGTGCTTGTGAAAATAAACGTAGCAAAACCCGATGCGGTTGTTAAATTGGTTAAAAAGATAACGCCACCAATCTTTTTTATCACACGCTCCAATGCTTTCTCTTTTTTTCCATGTTTGGTACATTCTTGATGGTACTTGTTGAGTAAGAAAATGGAGTTGGGGATGCCAATTACGATAATTAGTGGTGGTATTAAACCTGTTAAGATGGTTATCTCATAACCCAAAAGCGACATGGTCCCAAACACCCAAATTACCGAAATGCCTACAATGATAAGGGCGGTGAAAACGGCTTTGAATGAACGGAAGAAAATGTATAGTATGATAGCTAATACTAAGGCCGCCAAACCAATAAATAAACTTAATTCGCTTTTCACCTTCGCCATCAGGTGAGTGCGAATGTAAGGCAATCCCGAATAATGAATGGTGATGCCTGTTTTTTCTGTGAAATCTTGACCTATCGCACTTAATTTGTGTACAAATTCAATACGTGCTTTGTCGTTTACAAATTCATTTTTAAGGGTTACCGCTATGGTTGTTACTAACGAGCTGTCAGTTCTTTTTAGTAATAAATCATTGTAAAGTGAGATGTTATGTATCTTACTTAAGATGCTGTCTAACTCTTCTTGTGAGGTTGGTTTGGTTTGAAATAACTTAGTAACACTTAACGTTTTCGTACTGTCTTTTTTGGTTAGTTCAAACGATTTAGATAAAGAGAAGACACTCTTGGCACCTTTCTCTTCCACGCCGTTTTTCACAACGGTTATCTCGCCTAGTTGGTTAGATAAGTCATACAAGGCATTAAATTGTTCAAGTTGCAGAATGGATGAATCCTTGATGCCCATCACAATTAAATTGGCATCTTCTCCAAATAAAACTTTAAAGTTGTTGTAGGCTATTACAGCACTATCGGTTTGTGGCAGTAGCTGTGCCATTTGATAGTCTAACTCTATTTTAGAAGCCCTGTATCCCATGAAAACGGTGATACTTAGGATGATGGATAGAATGGTGAAGCGGAACTTTATAATCAGGTGATGGATGTGTAATTTACTCATTAAACCATTTTTGTTGTTAAGTCGGCAAAGATACGATAATATGCAGTTTTTTACAGAAGTATCCATGCTAAAAAATGTTTGTTATATTTGCAGTCTCATGTTTAATAAAGGAACATATCAGCCATCGTTTTCCACGCCCTATCGATTTAAGGCATGGAGTAGGAAAGGGTATGCTGCCTTTAATTCATTAAACATGGTTGTGCATATTGGTAATCTTTCGGTGTCGCTGGCGCAATGGATTGGGCAAGTGGTAGAACATACCGAAGAGATTTTGATTTTATGCACTCGCAATGAAATGGAGGAGCAAGTGGATGTGAATGAACCTGGTGAGAATCCTGCTTTGTTAGTTTTGACTAATACATTATCAATCGTTTATCCAAAAAGTAAATATATTAACTGTACTAATTGCCGTTGATGAGTTTTAAGACTCATTAACGGCTTTTTTATTTTAAATAAGATGGTAAAACAATTAAAAGAGAAAGTGCTCCAAGGAGGAGCCATCACACAAGACGAGGCGTTGCAGTTGTTGAATTATGAGCCTAAAAGTGAGCTTTATGCTGCTGCCAATGAGATACGTTTGGCTTTTATGGGCGATAAAATGGAGATGTGTTCTATTTTAAATGCTAAATCGGGTAAGTGTACCCAGGATTGCAAATGGTGTTCTCAGTCGATGTTTCATAATTCAAAA
The DNA here is from genome assembly GCA_003251015.1 of Bacteroidales bacterium. Taxonomy (GTDB): domain Bacteria; phylum Bacteroidota; class Bacteroidia; order Bacteroidales; family Marinilabiliaceae; genus SZUA-582. Next base: position 1,789 of record QKIO01000007.1, on the reverse strand, counting down.
ATTGAAGAGTACGAATTAGTTGATTTGAAACTAGCTGAGCGTCAAGCTCAAGAAAATATGGATAAAGGTGTTTATCGATTTTCGTTAGTGACAAGTGGACGTTCTATCTCAAATAAGAATTTGGATGAGTTATGTTCGGTGTATAAAAACATCAAAAAAAGTAATCCTATTCACCTTTGTGCATCAATGGGTTTGTTAAACCTTTCGCAGTTGCAGAAGTTGAAAGATTCTGGCGTGGAGCATTACCATTGTAATGTAGAAACGGCACCTTCGTTTTTTAAAGAAGTGGTGACTTCGCACACCATGGAAGAGAAGATTAGAACCATTAAATTTGCGCAGGAATTAGGCATGGGAGTGTGTTCTGGTGGTATTATTGGCATGGGCGAAACCAAAGAACAACGTTTAGAGATGGCATTTTTATTGGCCGAATTAAAGGTGGTTTCTATTCCTATCAATATTTTAACCCCTGTTGAAGGTACTAAGATGGAAGGGTATACTATTTTATCTGACGAGGAAATTTTAACAACATTTGCCTTGTTCCGTTTTATTAATCCTACGGCTAATGTTCGTTTGGCTGGTGGTCGAAACTTAATCAGTCATATACAAGAGCAAGCCTTATTGTCTGGCGTTAGTGCTGCTTTGGTGGGTGATTATTTAACCACTATAGGCACGAATATCAACCAAGATAAAGCATTGTTTGCTAAAACAGGTTTTAAATTGGCCGAAATAGAAGTGCCTGAAGAGGTTTAAAATCACCTTTATTTAGACTTTATTTCTCAAACAGAATGAACAACTTAACTCCTTATTTAGTAGGTGTCCTCCGTTCCCAGATGGAGAAAATATCTAGTATATCACAAGGATTTATACCAAACTAAGAGGCTTAATTGATATCTTTAGCAAGCTTTTTAGTTTTTGGCAACACACGAGACACAATGGATTCACAACGCTTACTTGATTTTGATAGAGAACATCTTTGGCATCCATACACTTCAACCACTAATCCGTTACCTGTGTTTTTGGTTGATAAGGCCAAGGGGTGCACACTAACCCTTGACGATGGACGCGAGTTGATAGATGGCATGTCGTCGTGGTGGGCTGCGATTCATGGATACAATCACCCTGTTTTAAATGCAGCGGTGCTGAATCAAATAAACAAGATGGCGCATGTGATGTTTGGTGGCTTAACGCATAAGCCGGCTATTGAATTAGCTCAAAAACTGGTGGCCATCACTCCAGAACCATTACAAAAAGTTTTTTATTCCGATTCGGGCTCTGTGGCTGTTGAAGTAGCGCTTAAGATGGCGTTGCAATACTGGGCAGCTAAAGGGTCTACTCAAAAAACTCAGTTTGCGACCATACGCTCGGGTTATCATGGCGACACTTGGCATGCTATGAGTGTGTGTGATCCAGATACGGGTATGCATAGTTTATTTAATGGAGCCTTGCCCATCCATCATTTTGCTGACAAACCTCTTATTGGTTTTGATGAGGAATGGAACGACCAAGATTTATCATCCCTAAAAAATATAATACAACAGCATCATGAATCGCTGGCTGCTGTTATTTTAGAACCCATTGTGCAAGGTGCCGGTGGTATGCGCTTTTATTCGCCTCGTTACCTTCAAGAGGTACGTTTGTTGTGCGACACCTATGATGTGTTGTTAATAGCTGATGAAATAGCTACAGGCTTTGGACGTACAGGGAAACTTTTTGCTTGCAATCATGCAGATATATCGCCTGATATTATGTGTTTGGGCAAAGCAATAACTGGTGGTTACATGAGTTTTGC
>QKIO01000118.1 GCA_003251015.1 Bacteroidales bacterium | reverse complement strand
TTCTATTTTTATATTTGGAAGTGCGCACAACTACATTTCGAACAAATCCGAGACTTCTTTCTTTAGCTTAGACTTAACGTTCACAGAAACTATCAAACTCATTAATGGATTGTAGAACATCAAAGAGCCAGGTCTTTATCTCGTAATCCATGTATAAGTTGTTTGATGGTATCTAAGGATTGTCGTAGGAATGGGTTTTTAAGCGCTTTATCTTCTAGCCAATCAACATCACTACCAGACTGGCACCTACCAGTCAAAACTGTACCAAACACAAACAAATGAGCCACCTTATGCTTGTTACATAAGACTCTTATCTTGTCGATTTCTAACTCTAGTTTACTCATAAATCAAAATACTATTTTTTTGATTCAACCTTCTAGCAAAAACTTGCGATTTTGAATCTTTCATCCAAAACCACAAGTCTATATGGTAAACTAAAGGTTATTAAATCGATAAGATACAGAACTTAATCTATCAAGAGCCAAAACATATTCACTCAACAAAACGTGCATTATGTCTTTAACTGGCTTTATTGAATCAATCATTGAAGCAACCTGTCCTATTTCTAATTCGCCTTCACTCAACTCGCCTTCAAACATTCCTTTTTTAGCTCGTCCCTTACCCAACAACGTTTTTAATTCATCGGGCGAAGCGCCAGCATTTTCAGCCGACACAACCTCATCAAAGAACGAATTTTTCAACAAACGCACTGCGCCTATTTTCTTAAGAGCTAATAAAGTATCCCCTTCGCCAGCTTTAACCACTAAGTTTTTAAACGCCTCATGAGCAGATGACTCTTCCGAGGCCGCAAAAAGCGAACCTATTTGAACGCCATCAGCACCCAAAGCAAACGCAGCAGCCATAGCATTTCCCGAGCCAATTCCACCCGCAGCAATAAGTGGTAAATCACATACTTTACGAATATGAGGTATCAGAGCCAAGGTGGTCGTTTCTTCTTTGCCATTATGTCCACCAGCTTCAAAACCCTCAGCTACAATAGCATCAACACCCGCATCAGCACATTTTGCTGCAAACTTAGTGTTAGCAATCACATGCACAACGGTAATGCCTTTTTCTTTTAAAAAACCAGTCCATTTGGCAGGATTACCTGCCGAAGTAAACACTATTTTAACCCCTTCAGAGGTAATAATATCCATCAACTCCTCAATATTAGGATATAACAATGGCACATTAACCCCCCATGGTTTAGCGGTAGCCACCTTCATCTTTTGGATGTGCTCACGCAATACCTCCGGACGCATCGAACCAGCTCCTAATAAACCAAGACCGCCGTTATTACTCACCGCAGATGCCAAACGCCATCCGCTACACCACACCATACCACCTTGTATGATAGGATATTGTATATTAAAAAGTTGTGTAATACGATTACTCATCTTTATCTATATTTTCTTTAAGTTCTTTTTTAGCTTTTGATGTTTTAAAATCGAGGTATTTACCATCAAACATTTCATATTTAACAAACTTACACTCTAAAGGGCCATTAAAAAGCGTGATTTTCTTTGATGGTTTCAACCCAATGTGTTTTAAAGCATCGTTGTTTGATGTGATAATCCATACCGTATAATTACCAAAATTCTTTTTCATCAAAGAACCAATGGTTTTGTAGAAATTATCAATATCATCCTTCTTCATTCGTTCGCCATACGGTGGATTAGTAATCACCATTCCCGAAGTAGCAGTAGGCACATGCTCTTGTATTGAAGCACGCAAAATACGAATCTGACGGTTTAAGCGGGCATCTAACGTTGATGTTTTAGCCATATCCACAGCCTCTGCATTGTTATCGCCACCTACTATATTTGTTTTAGGATAATTAATTCGTTTCTCTGCCGCTTCTTTTACTTGCGTCCATAATAAATCATCGTAATCGACCCAACGCATAAAACTAAATTCTTTACGCTTGTGGCCTGGAGGAATGCAACAGGCAATCATGGCCGCCTCCATCAAGATGGTTCCCGTACCACACATAGGGTCAATCAGTGGCATATCTTTCGTCCATCCCGACAATAGTATCATACCAGCTGCCAATACCTCGTTTAACGGAGCTTTATGCCCTACATCACGATATCCTCTGCGATGTAACGACTCGCCCGAACTATCAAGTGACACCGTAAACTTATCGTGGGAAACATGAATGTTAATCAACAAATCAGGGCTTTCCACATTTACAGAAGGGCGTTTACCTGTCTTCTCACGAAACTGGTCTACAATAGCATCTTTCGTTTTTAATCCCAAATACTTAGAGTGGGTAAACATATCCGAAAAAGCCACCGCATCAATAGCAAACGTCTTACGGTCGGTTAAGTACTTAGACCAGTCGATATCGTATATTTTCTTATACAACTCATCTTCGTTACTGGCTTTAAAGGTAGCAATGGGCACCAAAATGCGTAGCGCGGTGCGCAACTGAAGATTGGCTTTATACAATAAGGTAAGGTCACCCTCACACGATACCGCTCTTTTAAGTGGTTTAATATTGTCAGCACCTAACACTTTCAACTCATCAACTAGAACATCTTCTAGTCCATGAAACGTTTTAATTAATAATTCCAATTTCGTTCCTCCGGTTTAAATGGGGTGCAAGTTACGAAACAATTGCTTAAAAAGACTCTTTTTAAGATGGTTGGTATGTGAATTATCGTTATAAAAACACAAATATGATTCATCCAAAACCAAAACTAACTACTCTAATGAAAACAAACTCAAAATCAACATTACATCATAACGGTTAATGATATTGCATGTTTGAAATGCACAAAACAACGAACTAAACAACTTATTAACAAACATTTAAACACTAATCAAAACCAACTATTTAGTATACGTAATGATGGTTGTTGTAACTCCACCCACAATACCAGCACCGCCCTTTACATTGGTATGTAACTGCACAGGTTCTGAAAACGGACTATCACCATACCAGCGTTGTGCATCCAATGTTTTGTAGTATAAATACAAATCTTTAGAAATGGACTGCACATAAAACTGCACATCCTTATTAAAATCAACATTGTGATATTCACTTATACTAAATGTTAACACATAATCTTGTCCGTTAAATAACTCATCATTAAAAACACAATACTCGTTAGGTGGATTATCACTCATCTCAGTCACCACCGTATTGCCATTTAACACTGGGTCGCTTGATTTGATGCGCTGGGGATACCATGTCTTTATACTATCTTTGGTTCCATAATACGAATACATCACAGACTTCACAAATACAACTAACCGATAATAATTATCAACCGAAGGATCGGTGATTCTAATCTTACAGACTAAAGCATCATAGCTACATTCTAAACAATTAGGATCCGTCACTTTTTCGACACTCATGGCATCTACCACCGCAAGGGCTTTGGGACTTAATATACACGAAGCATTCAAACTCTTAAACGATGGGTAATTAACTTCAAACCTCACTTTACTACCTACTGAAGCTCTGAGGGTGGAAGCATAAAACCCTAAACTATCAGAGGTGAGTACCTCACTGCTACCGTTATCTACCGTAAGTAAAACGGTAGCATTAGTTAGAGGTAAGATTTTATTACTTTCAAGTATGGTATTACTGCGTGTTAAATGGCAAGTAATAAGTGAATCGGCGTACACCTCGGCGTTAAGCACCATAAAATTTTTCAACTCATCACCATTATAATCAATTGCTTTCTCGCACGATAAAAACAGAACTATAGAAACCAACAGGAGGATATATTTATTTACAACTATCATAACTTAAAATTTAAAGGAATAAGACACAGAAGGCATAATCGGAAATAGAGAGATCTGATTCAGTGTTTTTTGACCATCTTTTAGACTACCTACATACAAATAAAAAGGATTTTGACGGTTGTAAAGATTATAAACACTCATATTCCAAGTTCTTACTCCATGTGGTTTTACCTTATGAAAATTAATACCTACATCCATTCGATGGTAATTGGGCATTCGGTAATTATTTCGCCCCTCGAAGTATGGAGCACTACTACCTCCATAAAAAGAATCACTCAAAGTAGAAATCTCATTAGTTGGCAAAGTAATGGCATTGCCCGTCCCAAACACCCAGGTAAGGCCGTAATCGAATCGTTCCGAAACTTTTTTACTCAACACAATAGACACATCATGACGCCTATCGTAATGAGATGGAAACCATTCAGCCTCATTTATTTCATCAAACAACCGCTCCGATTTAGACCAGGTGTAACCAATCCACCCAGTAGTTTTACCTAATTCTTTGCGAGCTAACAACTCCACTCCATATGAGCGCCCTTCTCCCATCAACACCTTATTTTCCCAACCTGTAGATGTTCCAAAAAAAGACGCCCCATCTTTATACTCAATGAGGTTATCCATTTTTTTATAAAACGTTTCCACCGAAAATGTGTAGGTTTTAACAGGTGTATACACCAAAGATGCTGCTAATTGATGTGATATTTGAGGTTTTATCTTGGCCGTTACAGGTACCCACAAATCCGTTGGTAAGCCAATGGACGAATTACTTAACAGATGCAAATACTGTTGCATTTTTGAGTAAGCTCCTTTAATAGTTATCTTATCTGACGCCCAATAACGAAGACTTAAACGAGGTTCCAACGACCAATAAAACGTGTTTTCAACATCAAAACCTGATAAATGCAAACCCACATTAGCACGTATTCGATCTGTTAAAACCACGTCATCTTCAGCAAACACATTCATCTCATTACAGTAAGTCTCTTTCCCACCAATGGTTCTATTTAAGTTTTCCTCATTAAGCATATCTAACTCAAACGTTTCAACACCGGGCTTGAATGTGTGATAAATGTAGGCAAAACCGTATTTTATGTCATGCAAATGATTAGGATACCAATCAAACTCAACCTTGACACCTACATCGTCAATGCCCGAAGTATATAAATAGGAGAAATAATCACTACGCACTCCATTTCTAAATGTACTATTCTCTGAGGACACATTAAAACTGTATTTACTATAAGTCAAGGTAGTGTTACAAAATAGTTTATTGGTAAGTATAGAGTTCCAACGTGCTGCAGTGGTTAAATTGCCCCAATACAAATTATCTTCAGATGAATGAACAGAAGAATAATCACTGTACATATCACTTCTCTCGTACTGAGAATAGGCTTTGTCACGTCCTGAATACGCACTAAGGTACAAACGATTTCGAGCAGAAAATTTATGATTTACTTTGGCATTAAAATCATAAAAATAATAACCTGTAGTGCCCATATCTTCTGTCATGAGCGGACGAGTTAACACATCAATATAGGTTCGCCGTCCCGAAATACTAAAGGCCGTTTTATCTTTTACAATGGGACCTTCTACAAAAAATTTAGAAGCAATCAATCCTATTTGCACACCACCATGATACTCCTTTTCATTTCCTTCTTTCATGCGAATATCCAACACAGAAGATAATCGACCACCAAAACGAGCAGGGAAGCCTCCTTTATAAAGAGTTACGTTTTTAATGGCATCGGTATTAAACACCGAAAAGAAACCAAACAAATGACTGGCATTATAAACAGGCACGCCATCCAATAAAATAAGGTTTTGGTCGGGACCTCCACCCCTGACATACAATCCTGTAGATGCTTCAGATCCCGACTGTACTCCTGGCAGCAACTGAAGCGTTTTTATAATATCGGCCTCTCCCATAAAAGCTGGAAGGCTATTAACCATTTCCATGGTTATAACTTCCTTACTCATCTGCGACTCCTCGCGCTTATTCACTAACGCACCTGCAGTAACAGTTACTTCATCAAGAGCTTTGGACTCTACAAGATTTACATTAAGCACCTTACCAACACTCAAGTCGACAAAAATGGATTGAGTCGCATATCCAACATAGGAAAAAACCAGGTTGTATTGACCGGAAGGCAGTGTTAAACTGTAAAATCCATAAGTATTACTGACTGTCCCTGTCAAACTGACTGGATCGTAAATATTGGCACTAATTAATTTTTCACCACTAGCAGCATCGCTCACATAGCCACTTAACGTCACTTGCTTTTGTTGACTCCACAGGCACATGGCAGCCAATAATGCAATCATCAAAATCACAATTCTTTTCATCAATACTGGGTTGGTTAGGTTAAAAAACAACAACTCTATTTACTCCTAAAGTCATGTTGATTTTGTTCGGCAAAGTAAAACATTTAAAAACAATACACATACAAAGGCTGTAAATAAATCAGGTCACAAGCTAAAAAACAGCTAATCATGTAATAACTTCGAGATAAAAAACCATCCCAAAGAAATCTTTAAAAACAAAAGAATCAAATTCACACCCCTTTTACAGCACTAAAACTTTATAAAAAAACGCCTCTCAAAAGTAACAAATGAAACTTTTGTGCAGTAGAAAGCACCAGACACTAACTTCTTTTATTATGTAGAATAAGTATATATAACAACTAAAGCCATTGTTTCAGCAAAAAAACAACGAATAGCAGATGGTAAATAAAACTCAAAAAGCTAAATAACAAACAGATAGACCACTTCGGCTCAGGCATCAAAAAAAAACAAAGAAAACGGACTGAAAATTTTTTTATTGTTTTTTATCTCAAATGAGTTTTAATAAACTTGTATTAAGAAAAAAAAAATATAGTTTTGAGCCCTGATAAAAAAAACACACAAGAAATACATATATCTAAAGTACAAATGATTACAATCAATTAAAAAGGTGAATATGAGTGTAAGTAAACCAAGAGTTATAAAAGATTATGCAAAGTTAGATGCTGCTATTCAAGAACAGATTAAACTAGTGTACCCATTTGGATTTAGCGACAACCTAATCACCTTCAACAATAAAGAAGGAAAACTTATTAGTGCTCTGCCTTTTGAAACAGATGATAAATACTACCTTATCAAAATGAGTGTTATTGAAGCAGAACAGATTATCGAAGATGATGATGACTACAATGACGATGGGTTTCTTAAAAACAGAGTGAAAGAGGGGTACGAAGAGAAATACGCAGACATCGACTATCTTAAAGATGCGATATCAGACGAAGACCTTCCTAAACTAGAGGATGACGAAGAAGATGATAAATATGCGGATGATGACGTGGATGGTGAGGATGAGGATGAGGATGAAGATTAATTCATAAATCAAACAGCTCAATAAATAGATAAAAGGCAGGAGAAAATGAATCTCCTGCCTTTTCTTTTGCTTAAAAATTATAATACATACTCTTTATCGACGTCCTAATTCCAAACGACACCCAGTTGGTTTGTTCGGTACGACTATCATTGGTGAGTTGACGCACGCGGTACGAAACAAAGGCATTAAACATATTACGAGGATTGACCAAATAACTGAGTGACACTTCTGCATTATACACATCAGTGCTTAAGCCTTGTCCTATATAATGACCATAATCATAGGGGCGAGCGGTATTAGGCATCAACACATCCTTACCCCAGCTTACTCCATCACCAAAGTCTTCACCATACTGAGCAGCCATCAACTCGCCTTTAAACATAATGCGGCGGTGACGATACCTCAAAACACCCACCACCTCCTTAAAATTGGCACCTAACAGATGCGCCATGGGCTGCTGATAGTGTGAATAAGCATAAATAGGTGTGTAATGTGAGTAGGTATACGGTCTCATCTGATTATATTCCATTTGTACGTTGAGTTTAGAGATGCCAAATAAATCAAAAGTTTTAACACCTACCTGGTAGCCATATTTATTGGCCCACCATTGATTATTGGAAAAGACTTCATCAGCCTTGAATTCCCCCAACACAAACTGACCGTAAAACGTTAACCACCTAGCTGCCACATACCGTCCGTTAAAACCCATGGTCACATTATCAGGCGAACCCAAAGCATATTCCACAGGCCTAAGAAAAGCAACTGGATTCAAATAATGCATATCAAAACCGCGATACCCTGTTGAATCCTGCTCGGCGTAGGTCACTGTAGAAAAGAATCCTAAACCCAAACGCTTACCCACATTCCAATCGAGATACTGAGTGGCGCCATACTTACCTGAATAGCGGTAATCAAAGTTATCCTTGACTTTATCGTATTGCAACATTTTATTCCACATCATAAAATACTTAACCTTTAGAAAGGTTGCTGTAAACTTTACAAAAGGATAACTAAAAGCCGCATCTGACAATAACAACGAACGATACCCATCACCTATAAATTGTTTGCCATTACCCACTTCAAAATTGAAATAACGAGAAACATCAAACGAGATATAACCAGTGGATTGGGCATAATCGTGCCCATTGGTGCCGTAAAGCTTGCGCTGTCCTTGTCCTGGAACCACATTATACGTGTTTGCAAATGCATCTATATAATTTGGAAAGACGGCTTGATTCTCCACAAAATCGGTGTAGAAATGGAAGTTCTTACCCACATTACCCTTAATAAACAAACCACGGGTATTCACAAAGGTTGATGTACCATCTTGCTGTTCTTTACCACCTTCAAAATCAAACAACGGGTTAATGACAATACGAACATCATCCGTTTCCCATTTTATTAAGTCATCGTGAAAAAAACGTTTGAAGAAATTCAGTTTGCCTTGAGGCACTCGTAATCCATCATACAACAACGAATCGGTATTGGTCATAGCCTCCAACTCATCCATACGGTAACTTTTTATGGCCGTATGGATTTTATTTCCTGGCATATAAGCCTGCCGTTCGAAAGGCGAGAAATCAGGATTGTCGTAATGACTATACGATTGCGAATAGATTACATGACACATAACCCACATCAATAATCCCAAACCAATTTTATTCCACATCAAAGTCTGATTTAATAATTTAAATAAAGGTAGAAAAATAAGCAACAAAAGGAAAAGCCTCACTTTCTAATATTAAAAGTGAGGCTAAATATAAATAGTATCAACTAAAACAAACTACTCTGAATAATCTAGATAGATGGTTCTTTTTTGTAAATAACCTTCAATACCATAAATCCCATCTTCACCACCTACACCCGAGGTTTTGTGCCCAGAATGATATCCTTGTATGTAACCTACAATAGGACGATTAATAAAAATAGTACCTACTTGCATGGTATCAATCGCCTTCATAAAACGGCGATAGTTATTGGTATATAAATACGCTGACAAACCTTCTTCACGAGCATTAGTAAGCGCTACAGCTTCCTCATAACCCGAAACACGCATTATTGGCAAAATAGGGCCAAAAATCTCTTGCTGCATAGTGGCATGGTCATTCTTTACATTCGTAAGAATAGTAGGCGAGAACCAATTACCTTTTTCAAACTGCTTACCTTCTGGACGTCCACCTCCCATAGCTAAATGAGCACCTTGCTCAAGGTTAACTCTAATCATATCGTCAAAACGAGTCATACTCGCCTTACTCACGTTTGGTCCCATATTGGTAGTTGGATCAAAAGGATCACCTACTTTGATCTCTTTCACACGTTTAAGTAACTTATCGGTAAACTCATCAGCGACCTTTTCATCCACCATCACCATCTCACTACAAATACAAACCTGTCCACAGTTGGCAAAACGTGATTTGGCTGCTGCTTCTACCGCCTTATCTATATCAGCATCATCACAAACAATAAGAGGTGCTTTACCTCCTAACTCAAGAATAAGACCTGTAATATTATTGGCAGAAGCACGATACATAGCTCTACCGGCATTAGTACTACCTGTTAGACTAATCAACTTAGTAATTGGACTCTCTACTAACAACGAAGCCGCTTGTGCATTTTTAGTGGCCACCATATTAATAACCCCTTTAGGCACACCTACCGCTTCAACTAAACGACAAAATTCAGAAGCGGTAATTGGTGTTAATTCATGGGGTTTAATAATCATAGAATTACCAGTCACCAAAGCTGGTCCAACCTTACGGCCAATTAGAGCCAAAGGATAATTAAAGGCACACAAACCCACAGTAACGCCATAAGGCACCTTATGTATTGTCAATTGCTCTCCCTTTATATCTGAAGGAAATATAGAACCTTGAATGCGTCGACCAGCTTCAGCTGAATACTGTAGATAACGCACCGTATCATCAACCTCTCCCAAAGCCTCTGGATAGGTCTTACCCTGTTCCATTACTAACAGCTTGGCAAAATGCTCGCGCTCCACTTTCAATCTATCACAAATAGCATACAAATAATTTGACCTTGTATTAGCAGGTGTAAGTTGCCAGGCTTGCTGTGCTTTTTCTGATGTTTCAAGTGCATGTTGCACATCGCTTTCATTACAAGCCGTGATGGTAGCAAATACCTCATCGGTGGAAGGATTCACCACCTCTATTATCTCGCGGTTTGCTTTGCCAATCCATTGCCCATCTATGTAACAATCATAATGTTTAATCTCAGTCATATCTTGATATTTAATTTTAACGCATTTAGCTTTTAATAAAAAAAGACCTTTTAGTATTAACATACGAATCCCAAATGTGTTCAGGTTTAGATATAAATAACCTCTTCAAATATAAAAACAAATACAAGAATCGCAATCTTTTGCATATCGAAAATTGATTTTTTTCTTTGAATGCTAACTTTCTAAAACCGTTAATAAAATCAGAAACGAAAAATGTGAACCAGTGAAAAGTAATAGTTTTACACTTAGAAGTGTAACTGAAGGAGCTTATCAATAAACCCAAGTTGATAGAAACAAAAAAAGCTTCTGATAAATCAGAAGCTTTTAAAAGTACCCGGGGCGGGACTTGAACCCGCACAACCAGATGGTCACAAGATTTTAAGTCTTGCGTGTCTACCATTCCACCACCCGGGCATCCTTGGAGCGAAAGACGGGACTCGAACCCGCGACCCCGACCTTGGCAAGGTCGTGCTCTACCAACTGAGCTACTTTCGCAATTACAAAGAAAACAATTGAAATAAATCAATATGTATGCCTTTAAATCTTGCATTTTCCGCACCCCCATTGGGCTGTGGTGTTTCTCAAATGCGATGCAAATATAGATCTATTTTTTAATTCTCCAAAACAAAAACTAACGATTTTAAAATATTTTTTTCGATCAAAACGTTATTTCACTCCTATACACCGTTTTATGTCATTTAATTTATTGAGCGCTTCTAAAGGCGTAAGGTTATTTACGTCGATATTAAGGATCTCATCACGTATTTGAACCAACACCGGGTCGTCCAATTGGAAAAAACTTAACTGCATGCCATCCTTCTTATTTGAAATTTCATCCATTGGTTTGGATAAATCACCATTACGATGTGCTCGTTCTAGCTCTCCCAATATTTCATTGGCTCGATTAACCACACTTTTGGGCATTCCAGCCATTCGTGCCACATGAATACCAAAACTATGCGCACTACCTCCAGCCACAAGCTTACGCAGAAAAATGACTTTATTATCCAACTCCCTAACCGAAACATTAAAATTCTTTACACGAGCATGCGTTTTAGTCATGTCGTTTAATTCGTGATAATGCGTAGCAAAAAGTGTTTTAGCACCGCCCAACTTATGTTCGTGTATATATTCGACAATAGACCACGCAATAGAAATACCATCGTATGTACTTGTACCTCGTCCCAACTCATCAAACAGCACTAAACTACGCGCAGTGAGGTTATTTAGGATGCTAGCCGCCTCATTCATCTCCACCATAAAGGTCGATTCGCCCTGACTAATATTATCCGATGCGCCCACGCGGGTGAACACCTTATCAACTACGCCTATTTCGGCAGCTTCAGCGGGCACATAAGAACCTATTTGAGCCAAAAGCACGATTAAGGCTGTTTGTCGCAACAGGGCTGATTTACCAGACATATTAGGGCCTGTAATCATGATTATTTGCTGATGGTCGTTATTTAAACTAACATCATTAGGGATATATTCAATACCAGGAGCTAATTGCTTTTCGATAACAGGATGTCGTCCTGCTACAATATTTAATGCTAAACCATCATTTACAACAGGCCTAACATAGTTATTTTCTTGAGCTAAGGTATTAAACGACACCAACACATCAATACGAGCCAACAAAATGGCATTGAGCTGTATGGGTGATATAAATTCAGAAAGTGCAAGAATCAAATCATTATACAAAGCCATTTCGATGGCTTGAATTTTATCCTCGGCACCTAAAATTTTTGCTTCGTAATCTTTTAACTCTTCGGTGATGTATCGTTCGGCATTTACCAAGGTTTGTTTTCTAATCCATTCCACTGGCACCTTATCTTTATGCGTATTCCGCACTTCAATAAAATAACCAAACACATTATTAAAGTTGATCTTAATACTAGGAATATCCGTTTCACGACTCAAACGCTGTTGTAAATCCACCAAATAATCCTTGCCTGAGAACGATATCTTACGTAGTTCGTCCAACTCGGCAGAAATACCCATTTGTATCACCCCACCTTTATTTATTATTGATGGCGGTTCTGGCTTTATCTCGCGTTGGATGCGATCACGAATCACCTGACAGCCATTTAACTGATCACCAATATGTTTTAGGTGCTCATTATCTGAGGACAAACACCCAGATTTTATTGGATCGATGGCATACAACGCCGTTTTTAACTGATTAATCTCGCGTGGCGTGATGCGACCTGCTGCCACCTTAGCCACCAAACGCTCTAAATCGCCAATGGTATGAAGTGCGTCAATAATTTCTTGCTTGAGCTCAGGTTCTTTGTAAAAATACTCAACCACACTATGACGATCCTTAATGGCCTTGACATCTTTTAAAGGCAGCGCCAACCACCTCTTCAACATACGCGAGCCCATGGGACTAATAGCCTTATCTACCACATCAATAAGCGACTTACCACCTTCACTCAACGAGTTGAAGAGCTCTAAATTACGAATGGTAAATTTATCCAGCCAAACATATTTATCTTCATCAATACGCGCCAATGAAGTAATGTGCTGTACTTTAACGTGATGAGTTAAATCTAAATAATGTAATATAGCTCCTGCAGCAACTATACCAGAGGTTAGATTCTGAACACCAAACCCCTTTAACGAGTTGGTTTCGAAGTGTTTTAACAATCTATCAAGCGCCGAATCGGCAGAAAAAGCCCAATCATCAAACGCAAACGTATACAACTTACTTCCAAACTCCTCAATAAAAACACTGCGTTTTGATTTCTCAAACAACACCTCTTTGGGTTTGAAATTAGCAAGTAACTTCTCTACATATTCAAAAGACCCTTCGGAAGTTAAGAACTCACCCGTTGAAATATCTAAAAATGCCACACCAACCACTTTTTTATCGATGTGAACACTCGCTAAAAAATTATTCTCACGATGGTCTAAAATATTATCATTAATTGCTACACCTGGCGTTACCAACTCAGTCACACCACGTTTCACTATTGATTTTGTCAATTTAGGATCTTCCAACTGATCACAAACAGCCACTCGCTGACCAGCCCTCACCAGCTTAGGTAAATAAGTGTCTAATGCATGATGAGGAAAACCAGCCAACTCCACAAACGATGCCGCCCCATTAGCTCTTCTAGTAAGGGTGATGCCTAATATCTCTGCCGCTTTAACGGCATCTTCTGAAAACATCTCGTAAAAATCCCCAACACGAAACAGCAATATAGCATCGGGATGTTTGGCTTTGATACCGTAATACTGTTTCATGAGTGGCGTTTGCACCACCTCTTTTTTAGTACTTGACAAAATAGCGTGTTTTTAATTTGTAATCACTCGTTTGCACAAAGGTAAAAATATTAAAAGGTCTTAGAAAACATTTTTGATCACGAGAAGTTAAGTTCAGCTCAACAAACACCTAAACAACTAAAAACAAACAAATTAAAGAAACCAAACATCATTCAATACGAAAATAGTTTTATTTTTTACAAAAGAATAGTATATTTAAAACTCATCCCTTAAAACAATTCGTATGAATCTACTATTTAAAAATTTAGGCATCCTACTCATCATTTTTGCAGTAATATTACTTGCCATATATGTTTTAACAAACATGGTAAGCAATTTCACCTTAGGAATGTCTGCCGTTTTGTTGTTTAGTGGCCTTAGTGCCTACATTGTCGCTAATCGCATTATCGACTAACACTAAAAAATCCCAGTAGGCACTAATAGTTCCTACTGGGCTAAATACATATCCTACACCCTATTGGACTTATGTTAGATACAAGCGCTTCAAATAAACACATCACTTATATATCACAAAAAGAATTTCTAAGAACACAAAGACGTATAAGATTTCTACAATTGCACGTAACAAACATCGGTTATATGGATACGAAATTAACATTAAGACTAGACGACTCGGTTATCGAAAGAGCTAAAGTATATGCAAGAAATCACAAGGTTAGTCTATCTAAAATGATTGAAACTTACCTTGACAGCCTAACCACACAAAAACATCAAGCTAAAAATATCATTATAACGCCACTTGTTGAGAGTTTGAGTGGCGTAATTGACGCACCTGAAGACCTCGATTACAAAAACGAATATCGAGATTACCTAGAGAAGAAATATCAATGAGGAAATAATTTGTTGACACAAACATTGTGATAGATCTATTATCACGAAGGGAACTTTTTTTTGAAGAAGCTGCTCAACTATTCACTCTAGCAGACAAAAAACAGATTGAAATAGCAGTATCATCTTTAACGATCGCAAATACAAGTAATATATTATTGCGACAAATGAATTCGACAAAAACCAAAGCTACGTTAAGAAAACTTAGATTAATAGTAAAGACCTTAACCTTAGATGATAAAATTATTGAATTAGCGCTAAATGATGATACATTTTCTGATTTTGAAGATGGACTTCAATATTACACCGCTAACGAAAATGAACAAGAAATAATTATCACTAGAAATTTAAAGGATTTTAAACACTCCAAGATTCCAACAATGACAGCTAAACAGTTTATAACAACCATTTAATGGTTAAATAAAAGAGACAACACAAGTACCCTTACTCATTCCACCTAGCTCATAATAAAAACTTAAAATAATCTCACGCTAAAAAAGTAAGTTATCTAACCCTCGTGATAATGTAATGCCTAGCATACAACCATCTAAACCTAAAAACAAGAAACGTACTATAACAAGCCAAACCTATTAAATAACCAAACCAAATACCCACAGCACCAAACCCCAAAGTGAACGTAAGCAAATAACCAGCTGGGATAGAAATACATAAATAAACAAAAGCAGCCATCACTACAGGCACTGTCACATCTTCCATGCCCCTTAAAATACCTAGACCTACAACCTGAACGCCATCAAATATTTGAAATAAGCCTGCCACAACAATCAAACTCGAAGCAATACGAATTACTTCTGCATCAGAAATAAACAGTGCTGGCAAGTGCATGCGACACAAAACGAGCAAAACACTTGTTATACTCATAAACAAAAAAACCAAATGCAACGAGGCATAGGCAGACCGCTTGAGACTTAAAGGTCTATTCATTCCTCTAAATATACTGACGCGTATGGTGGCTGCAGAACCAATACCACTAGACATCATGTAGGTTAAACTGGCTATACTTAACACAATCTGATGGGCTGCTAAACTTTTAACATCTAACCACCCCATCATTATACTTCCTATACTAAATGCTAAAACCTCGATCACAAATTGTAACCCAATGGGAAAACCAAGTCTCATTAAGGTCACAAAAGCCGATTTTGAGAAAGGATTGGCTTCATTATGATGAAACTGTTTAAAGAATCGTAAGCGTTTAAATAAATACACAAAAGCTAAGGCCATAAATAGGCGAGACACCAAGGTGCCAATCCCAGCTCCCATCAACCCTAAAGCAGGAAAACCCCAATGGCCATATATCAAAATATAATTAAGCAATACGTTAAGCAAATTACCAACTAAAGTGATATACATGGATATCTTAGTATTACTTAGTCCTTCTGCAAATTGTTTGTACGAAAAAAATAGTTGCAAAGGTAAAATGGAAACCATCAAAACAATAAAGTAGGGAATGGATCCCTTCCATACAGCTTCTGCTTGACCCATGTGAGGCATGGCAAACACCATTCCCAGTCCCAAAACAAGCAAGACAACACCTGTAAGTAAATTCGTTAGCAAGCCCTGTTTAAACCAAAAACGACACGCCTGCAAATCCATGGCGCCATAGGCCTTGCCCACCACAGCTGTTAATGCAATAGAAATACCAATACCAAAAACCAATACATTGATAAAAATACCATTTGCAAAAGCAGAAGCTGCCAATGGCACCGCTCCTACTTTACCTACCATCAAAGTATCTGCCAAACCCACTACCATCTGCCCTGCATAGGATAGAATAAGAGGGAGCGCCAATTTTAAATTTGAAATATATGCTTTGAGATACAAACTCCTCATAAAAAAA
>QKIO01000003.1 GCA_003251015.1 Bacteroidales bacterium | reverse complement strand
GAGATACGAAGTAACGAGTTAAGTTAACTTGTGGTTACGTCTAGTGTTTTTGTTAAAATAGTATGTATGCATTAAGCATATCAACCACCTATGTAGTTGGGCTGAGATCATAAAAAAAATCCAAAACATGGGGTTTAGCCATGCTTTGGATTTTTGATGCTGATCGTGTTTTATTTAATAAGCCGATTTAAACTGATTCAGAAACCGCACATCATTTTCGAAAAACAAACGAATATCTTTAATCTGATATTTCAACATGGTGATGCGTTCTATACCCATTCCAAAGGCAAAACCAGTGTATGTTTTACTATCGATGTTATTGCTGTCCAAAACAGCAGGGTCAACCATACCGCAGCCCAATATCTCAACCCAACCCGAATATTTACACACATTACATCCTTTACCACCACACAAGGTACATGAGATATCCATCTCGGCCGACGGTTCGGTAAATGGAAAATAAGAAGGGCGTAAACGAATTTTTGTGTCGGCACCAAACATCTCTTTGGCAAAATAAAGCAAGGTTTGTTTTAAATCGGCAAACGATACATTTTTATCGATATATAAACCTTCTACCTGATGAAAGATACAATGTGCACGTGCTGAAATAGCCTCATTCCTAAAAACTCTACCAGGAAAAATAGCTCTTAGAGGCGGTTGTTGCTTTTCCATCACACGAACTTGAACCGACGAGGTGTGAGTACGAAGTAATATATCAGGATTGGTTGCAATAAAAAATGTGTCTTGCATGTCGCGAGCAGGATGCTCAGGCGGAAAATTCAAAGCCGTAAATACATGATAATCATCTTCAATCTCTGGCCCTTCGGCTATGTTAAAACCTAAGCGCGCAAAGATATCAGCTATCTCATTTTTTACAATGGATAACGGATGACGGCTACCCAGCGGCAACGTTACTCCTGGCGCCGAGAGGTCTAATCCACTTGTAGCTGCTTGGCTACCTTCGTGAGTTTCCTTAAGTGCCGTGATAGTATCTTGAGTTAATACTTTTAACTGGTTTAAGACTTGCCCAACCTCACGTTTTTGGTCGTTGGCAATGGTTTTGAACTCATCAAAGAGCTGCGAAACCAATCCTTTTTTACTTAAATATTTAATACGCAATTGTTCGGCTTCTTCGGCTGATGATGCTTGCAATGCTTTTATTTCTTCAACGAGTTGGTTAATTCTATCTAACATATCTCACTTTTTCTAGGTGGCAAAGTTAAAAAAACCATTTAATGTAATGGAACATAAAGGGTAATTTATCGTTTGATAATTTCAATGGTCCGAATTCGCACTTCATCAATAGGCCGATCGACATTATATGTTTCTACTGAAGCAATTTTATCAACTACATCCATGCCTTTGCTTACTTGTGCAAATACTGTATAATCGCCGTCTAAATAGGGTGCGCCCCCTTTGGTTGTGTATATTAACCGTTGTTCGGGTGTAAACTTAACACCCCGCTTTTTCTCCATCGTATTCAATTCATCCTCGCTAAACACGCGTCCTGAGACAATGTAGAACTGAGCTCCGTCACTTCTGTTATGTGGGTTTCTATCGGCAGGTAATTTTGAAGCCGCCACCATACCTCGCTTGTGAAACAATTGGGGAGATATTTTCATGGGAAGAGTGTAGCCAGGTCCTAACCAGCCCACTACATCATCTCTTTCGGCATTTTTGGAGTCTAATGCACCTGTTTGAATCAAAAAATCACGAATTACCCGATGAACCAATAAGCTGTCGTAATAATGATCACTCACCAGTTTAATAAAGTTATCACGGTACTCAGGTGTTTCATCAAACAAGGTCATTTCAATATTACCCATGTTGGTGACAATACGGAAGGCTTTAATGGTTTTGTAGTTAGGGTAAATTTTGGTTGTTTTGGTTCGTAAATCGTAAATAGCTTGTGCCTTATCACTTTTGTGCATTATTAGCCCAGTTAAATTGTTGGCAGGAAGTATTCTATTTTGTCCATCTTTATCTACAACTATACCTACTAACTGGTGGTTAAGCGAAAATACAGGCTTCCCCTCATCCAGTTGGGAGCCCGTCGACCAATACGTTATGCTATCAACAATGGCACTTGTGGTGATGTTTGTTTTGAAAACAAATAATTGATTGTTTTTGCGCAAAAGCTGATACACTGTATCAGGTTGGATTATATTTTTACCTATTGGGATGAAGTTTTTGTTTTTGTTGGCTGTTTCTAAAAGCACACAATTTTGGGATAATGAATAGGCTACAAAACCTTTAATATCAGTAAAAGTAGTGGTTTGTAATGGTGCCGATTTAATACGGTGTGCACCTTGTACCAAATTGAATGGGCAAACGATGAGCGTGGGTGAGATGTAAAATCCATATCCCGAAGTTAGAGTGCGCGTGTAGTGGTCGTATGTTTGAAGGCTTAACATGCCAAGCACATTACTTTGATAACTACCGTTAAATTTAGCTTCTAGTTGTTTAGTTTCTTGGTGTCCACTTGTTTGGCAGCCTGAAAACATGATCAATAGCGTTAAATAAACCAATACCTGTTTCATAATGTTTACTTAAGTTGTTTTACAGAAATAACGACGTTGCTATATGGGCGGTTGTTAGCGTCTACCTTTAAAGCAGCAATCTTGTTAACTACGTCCATCCCCTCGATCACCTCTCCAAAAACGGTATATTCGCCATCTAACTCTGGAGTTCCGCCTATAGTGGTATATGCTTGACGTTGCTCGTCACTAAACTCCTTTTTGTTAGAGATGCTGTAGTGAAAACTAATTTGGTCCTTAATGTTGTTTAATAGAATATTGAATTCTCCAGGATTAACAGCTCTTAGACTATCCAGCTCTGGCTTGCGTGCAAGATAAAACTGTTTTTTTAAGTCTATCATGATGGGATTATTGGTCGCCTTTTCAATTAAGTCTAACTCGTCATTTGTGTATTTTTTACCTTTCACTATGTAAAATTGCGATACATCAGACATCTTAAAATGATTGACATCTGCAGGTTGACGCGGTGCGCATAAAGCTCCTTGTTTATGAAAACAATGGCCATTAAATTCAGCATCTATGTTAATTGGGGTGCCATAACCAATAGCCTTTCCTGTAGGAGCGTTGCGGGAATCAGATGAGCCAGCTTGAATCACAAAGTTTTGGATCACTCGATAAAACAAGGTGCCATCATAATGATGTGAGTTCACTAGACGCAAAAATTCATCCCGATGCTGGGGTGTTTCGTTATATAACTTAATGGTGATATTACCTTGGGTAGTGGAAATAATTACCTTATGAGTGATTTCTTGAGCTGTGAGCACAAACCCAAGCATTAGAATAAACGCAGAGAGATATGTCTTAAGCATAACTGTATTTTTGATGAGTACGAATATACTAAAAAAGAAACTGGCAACCTCAGCCTTGTTGTGCTGCTGTTGCCAGTTCGTTATGTTATTGTTGGCTACTATTTACCAACTTCTACTTTTAATATGCGGATGTCTACTAATGGCCTATCAGAACCATTACATTTTACTGCAGCAATTGAATCAACAATGTTAAGACCCTTTACTACTTCGCCAAACACAGTGTATTGAGTATCTAAAAATGGAACGCCACCAATTGTTTTATAAACCTTCTTAAGGTCTTCGGGTATTTTAACGGTAGGAAGTTTAGTCGCTTCGGCACTTACTCTATCCATGATAGTGGTTTGTAAGGCTAACAAACCAGTTTGGTCGTTTGCCATTTTCATGGCCGTTAAGGTATCTGTGTATTCAGTTACAATGCTATAAAACAGCGATTGTTTACTCATTTCTTGCATACGCTCTTCTACCTGTACTAATTCTTCGTCGGTATACACTTTGCCTACAGCAATGTAAAATTGAGAACCCGATGAATTTTTTGCTGGATTTACATTATCTCCTTGGCGAGCGGCAGCTAATGCTCCCTTTTTATGATAAGTTTGAGGATATACTATTTCTGCTGGTACTGTATAACCAGGCCCACCACTTCCTAATGTAACACCTTCACCAGCCGTTTTAGAATTAGGGTCGCCCGTTTGAATCATAAAATCTTTAATAACTCTGTGAAAAAGAACTGAGTCATAAGCTCCTTCACGAGCTAGTTTTAAAAAGTTGTCACGATGCAAAGGTGTTTCGTCATATAACTTAACAATAATATCACCTGCTGTAGTTGTAAACTTGACCTCGTTTTTTGCCAAACTATGTGTACAAGCGCATAACGTGACGAAGGCTAATAAAGTAAAAATTAGTTTTTTCATTTTCTTTTTGTGTGGATTTGTTAACGTCTTACTTAAATATATTACTCGATTTATTGAAATTCAACATGTTCAAAATAATCAATAACTCCTTTTTTTATAA
>QKIO01000180.1 GCA_003251015.1 Bacteroidales bacterium | reverse complement strand
TACGATCCTTTTCTTTAACAACATCTAACAACTCTGTAATGCTTTGATCCTTTTCGATTAATTGTAATGCATACGCTGCAAGTTCTTTGTTTTTCACTTCCCACACAGCCCTTTGTTTATCATCTTCCAAGGCCTGAGTTAAGGCGTGTTTTTTTAAACGAAGACGCTGCTTTACTACAAAGTATAACAATATACTCAACACCATGATAAAACCTAAAAGTACAAGAAGGTAGCGTTGAGTGGTGGTCTTTTCTTTTAATTTGTAGTCTTGTTTAAGTATGAACGCCTCCCTATCGATCAACTCAGACTTATATTTATTTTTGACTTCAAAGAGATCGGCATTTCGTTTGTTGCTTAGATTAAATAAGGTATCAGATGCACTTTTTGAAGCAAGAAGATAATCATAGGCCACTTTGTGCCTTCCGTCTAAATAATAAAGGTTAGATACTTTCTGTAATAACTCAGGTTTAAACTCAATAAAAGAAGAGAATTTATCCATCTCCTCAAGGCTTCTTTTGTAGTAAAACATGGCGCTATCTAACTCTCCCTCAGCCATCTTTAAATCACCAATGTACGAAAGGATGACAATGTGATAACGCGTTTTCTTATCAACAATACCATTGAGAGCCACAAATAAATCATATCCCGCCTTGATAAAATCGCCTTGTTTTAAATACAAATATCCTCGCTCAGCATCAACAAAAGGCTGCCTATGCTTTGTAGTACTATAAACCTCACAAGAATCCAAGTATAACATAGCCATATCATACTTTTTCAAGTTTTTATAATGGTTAGATAAACTAAAATAACTTGCAATAAATTCAGCATTAACACCTTTACCCTGTAATGCCATCAACTAGACTCTCTTGCAGATATTCAAGTGCTTTGTCATCTTTATTATAAATATCGAACAGAATACCCAAATTTCGATATATCTGAACTTTGAAACTTACATACAAACCACTATTGGCGTAAAGCAAAGCATCCCATAAATGATTGAAAGCCAATTCGTAGTTACCCCGAAACCGCTCAGCATCACTTAATCCGATATAGATTTTTAAAACACTTGCCGTATCTTTATTTTGAATATAAATTGGAAGATATTGTTTTAGTTTGAATGAAACCTCATCGGCATCTACTTGAATGCGCTTTACAAGCGCAGTCAATTCAGAATCACTTACCACAGTAGTGGTCTGAATTTGATTTTGCGACATTGAATAGCTTGTTGTAAAAAATACGACTACGAAAAAAAAGCCAATTTTCATATCTAATAGACTGTAACATTTCATATTAACAAAGTTAGCATATTTACACTATCTTTATAATATACGAGCACATTGTCTAGTAAAAATCTATTGCTAAAATTTAAATGATTAGTGAGCGTACAGTTAACTAACTTCAAAAAACACTACCAACATTTATCTTTGTTACTATACAATATAGTTTAAACTATCCATATGAAGAAAAATTTAAAAAGAATTGGGCTCGCAATAACGTTTAGCTGCCTTAGCATATTAAGTTCTCAAGCTCAAGAAGTAGACTTCTCCTTTCTTGACCACTCTTTAAACATCAACGATCGAGTAGACATACTGGTATCGCAAATGACCCTCGAAGAAAAAATTGGTCAGTTAGTCAATGCTGCTGCTGCCATCCCACGCTTAAACGTTCCCGACTATGACTGGTGGAATGAAGCATCACATGGTTTAGCTCGCAATGGTAAAGCCACTGTTTTTCCTCAGGGAATTGGCTTAGGCGCTACTTTTGATCCTGAATTAGCAAAACGCGTTTCTTCTGCTATCTCAACAGAAGCTAGAGCTAAGTATTATGTGTCGCAAAGCATGGGTAACCATAGTAAGTTTGCTGGCTTAACGTTTTGGTCTCCTAACATAAATATTTTTAGAGATCCACGCTGGGGACGCGGACAAGAAACCTATGGTGAAGACCCTTATCTAATGGCTAAAATGGGAATTGCTTTTGTAGAAGGACTGCAAGGTGATGACCCTAAGTATTTAAAGACTGCTGCTTGTGCCAAACACTTTGCAGTACATTCTGGCCCAGAAAAAGACCGTCATCATTTTAATGCTGCTCCCAGTCAACAAGATTTATACGAAACCTACCTTCCCGCTTTTAAAGCATTAGTGACAGAAGGTAAGGTAGAAGGTGTGATGGCTGCTTACAATGCGGTATACGGCATACCAGCCTGTGCCAACCCTCTATTATTACAAGATATTTTACGTAACACATGGAAGTTTGATGGATACATCACTTCGGATTGTGGTGCTGTGGGTGGCATTACCTACAAACAAAAGTATGTTCCAACGGCTGTGGAAGCTGCGGCTGTAGCAATTAATGCAGGTACCAACTTAAATTGTGGTGAAACCTATAAGTTTTTAAACAAAGCAGTTGAACAAGGTTTGGTGACAAAGGAAATGATTGACGAACGTACCAAACAACTTTTCAAAACACGTTTTAGACTGGGCATGTTTGACAAAGACAGCAATAGTCCTTATCTAAATATTGGGCCTGAAAACATTCACTCTGCGGAGCATGTTGCTTTGGCTCGTGAGGTGGCACAAAAGTCTATTGTACTACTAAAAAATAAAAACAATATCTTACCCTTATCTAAGGAGATAAAAATACCTTATTTAACAGGTCCGTTTGCGAACTCAGCAGACATTCTATTAGGCAATTATTATGGCGTTAGCTCTAATTTAGTAACTGTATTAGAAGGCATTACGGATGCGGTATCGTTGGGTACATCGCTCGATTACAGAAGTGGTGCATTGCCTTTTCAAGCGACATTAAATGATGTGAACTGGGCACCTAGAGTGGCTGCAGAGGCCGACATAACAATATGTGTGGTTGGATTATCAGCCGACTTAGAAGGCGAAGAAGTGGATGCTATTGCTACAGCCACCAAAGGTGACCGTGTTGATTTAAAGCTTCCCCAAAGTCAAATAGATTACGTCAAAGAGCTTATTCAATATAAAAAAGGACCATTAGTATTGATTTTAGCAAGTGGTAGTGCTGTCTCCCTAGAAGGTATTGAGGAGCATTGTGATGCTATTTTACAAATGTGGTATCCTGGTGAACAAGGTGGTAATGCAGTAGCTGATGTGTTATTTGGTGACGTATCTCCATCAGGTCATTTACCGGTTACCTTTCCTAAAAATGTGGAACAGCTTCCTGCCTTTGACGACTATTCAATGAAAGGAAGGACATACAAATACATGACTGAAGAACCGTTATATCCTTTTGGATTTGGTCTCACCTATTCTAAAACAGAAATCAAGAATCTAAAGGTTGAAAACACAAAACTAAAATCTAAAAATGACTTAGTGGTAAGTGTTGAAGTTGCTAACATTGGTAATTATGACATTGACGAAGTGGTACAATTATACCTAAGTCCTAAAGAGGTCACTGGTGGTATTCCCAACACAAGCATCAAAGGATTTAAGCGTATATCATTGAAAAAAGATGAAACAAAAACAGTTTCATTCACAGTTACCGCAGACCAACTACAAGTAGTTAATACTAAGGGCGAAAGCGTATGGCGCAAGGGCGATTATAAAGTAACAGTAGGAAACTCATCTCCTAATAGTGCCAGTAAACGTTTGGGAGCAGCAACACCTCAAGAAACCTTTATTAAATTGCAATAAAAGATATTCTTTACTAGGGTGAAACTACACTCATAGACAACTAAAATTTAATTACCATGAAGCATTTAGTTTACATTTTATTATTCGTTTCCCTTCTAGCAAATGGGCAGGCTAAGCAATTGGGTCTTCCGGAGCATACTACTCCAGAAAACAGAATTGCATTTACCATGTATACCGTTTCAAAAAACACGGTTAAAATGCTCGCTCAATTTCATCCCATAAAAAACTACGATCCAGTAGTAGCTACCCTTCAAGTTAAAGAAGGTGATGAGTGGGTTGATAAAGATACCGCGGAAATTATTTATCCTGGTTACACCTGTCATTTTAGAATAGACAATTGGGACGATAGTAAAGCTCAGGCCTATAAGGTTTGTTACAATAACAAAGCTTTTTACGAGGGTATAATCCAGAAAAATCCTATTGACAAAGCTGACTTTGTGATGGGAGTTTTCTCTTGTAATTCGGTTTATGATGAACATGGAGGTACCGTATCGCGTCAAGATATAGTAGATAATATGCTAAAAATAAAACCAGACTTATTGTTTTTCGCTGGCGATCAAGTGTATGATCACAGTGAGCATTACTGGCATTGGTTACGTTTTGGTCAGGACTTTGGAGAATTATTCAGAAACACTCCTGCCATTGCTATTCCGGATGACCATGATGTAGGTCAAGCAAATTTATGGGGCGAAGGCGGAAAAAAAGGCATCTCCCGTGATGGATGGAATGGTGGCTATGTGATGCCTGTTGAATATGTGAAGGAAGTAGAACGTGCTCAAACAGGTCATCTACCAGATCCTTATGACCCAACACCTATCCAACAAGGCATTGGCGTGTATTACACCTCTCTAACTTGGGGAGGAATGAGTTTTGCTATTCTTGAAGATCGCAAATTCAAAACAGGCCCAGCTATCTTGGATCATAGAAAGGTTAAAAACCCTTTAGAGCTAGATGTGCCAGAAGCTGAGCTATTAGGTCAACGACAAATAGATTTTCTAGAACACTGGACAACAGATTGGACTGGTGCTGAAATGAAAGCTATTTTATCGGCAACCATATTTATATCTGCAGGAACAGAAAGTGGCACTAAAGAGAACAAAATGGAGCGTGATTTTGACACTAATGGTTGGCCTCAAACAGGCCGAAATATTGCTCTAGAAACTATTCGTAAGAGTTATTCATGTATGATTGCTGGTGATCAACACCTAGGCTCTGTTATTCATCATGGCATAAAGGACTGGGGTGATGCTGGTTATTCTTTTGCAACGCCAGCTATTGCAAGTCTTTGGATGCGTTGGTGGGAACCACAAACACCTGGTAAAAATCCAATTGCCGGACTACCTTATACTGGTGAGTTTACCGATGGATTTAGTAATAAATTTACAATGTTGGCCGTGGCTAATCCAATTCTTTCGAAAAATGTACCTAGTGAAGACCTCGTTAATGCGCGTGGTGCTGGCATTGGTATTGTTCGGTTTAACAAAAAGAGTAGACAAACAACTTTTGAGTGTTGGGCTCGTAATGTAGATGTGACCAACCCAAATAACAAACCATT
>QKIO01000219.1 GCA_003251015.1 Bacteroidales bacterium | reverse complement strand
CCATAACGGATTAACAGCTGCTTCGTTGGCCAATACATCATTACTAAAATAGGCTACTCCTGTATTGATTGGCGCAACGCCTAAACTACCTCTTATGGGAAGTATCAACACCCCTGCGGTAAGTATCAACAGTATAAAGATGGAGATGATAGGGGCGATTTTGGTTAACACAATGGGTGAGTGGTGAGTGGTTTTTACGATACGATTGTATAAGCTGATACAGCTCCAGGAAAAGGCTAGCCATACACTCACGAAAATAACTATTTGATACCATTTTAACGAAAGTAAAATAATATCAGGTGTAGCTAAAAATGGAAGTACATCGCTGCTTAGGTGGCGTCCCCAATAGGAAAATAGGTTGGTGTCGCTAAAAAGAGTAGCTGTGAATACAATTATAAGTAGGTAATTCACATAATTCATGCATTTAAAACAGAATCTACGCCTTATGGGAAAGGTTAGCAGTTGAGTGATCAAAAGCACCATCATCACATAACCCGAAAACGAGAGGTCAAGACGGAGCCCGTATAAAAACGATTGCATCAGCAATATACTGGTGTTGTCTTGTGCGTATTTGAGGTTAAATAGTATAAATATCAAGCGATGAATGGTCATAAATACCATCCAAAATAGATACGTTTTTAGAAAACTCTTATAGAATTGTTTTAACATAATGACAGAATGAGCCTTTTTATCGGCAAAGATGAAATTAAATGCTAGAAAGAATTTGGCTGGTGCTAATATCACCACATTTGAAGTGCGTTTCGGGGCACGTTCGTTTGCCATGCAAGCCACAAGGACGACAACTTAGGGTTTGGCTTGTTTCAAGCACCAACGAGTTGTCTGACAAAGGCGTGTAACCATAAGCTGGAATGGTGGAACAAAACAAGGCTCTCACAGGTGCATTAACAGCAGAGCAAATGTGCAAAGGTGCTGAGTCGTTAACGAAATTCATGCGAGCCCCTTTCATCAAAGCAGCCGATTCGAGAAAACTCAATTTCCCTGCTGTATTTTTGATGTTGACATGAGTGGCTTGAGCCATAATATTTTGACAGGCATCAAAATCGCTTGGGCCACCCAATAAAAATAGGGTTGCATTAGTTGGTAGAGCATTGATTAGTTCTATCCACTTAAGCGTGGGGTATTGTTTAGTGAACCATACCGAGGTAGGAGCAAGGCAGTAATACTCATCCTCACAAGCCATTTTAGCAAAGTCTTTCTCCGATGGATATAGTTTTGGCATCTCAAATGACTGGTCGGTCAGATGGTTGATGAGTTTCAAATTACGTTTCACCTCATGGTTGTCCACGCCATCACTGGTCATTACGTGTTGAATGCTGTGGGTAAATAAGAAGGATAAAGGATTCTTATTAAATCCAATGCGTTGTTTAGCTTTCGAAAAAGCTGTTATCAAACCAGTAGTGAAGTAACGCTGAATGTTAATAACGCCATGGTACTCTTCCTTTCGGATGCTTTTAATGAGTTTAATGAGGTTTTTATATTTGCCGCTGGTTTTGTTAAAGATGATGATTTTTCGAATGTTTGGGTTGTTGTATAACAATCCTTCGTTGCCCTTGCGCACCAATACATCGATGGTTGCAGCAGGATAAAAACGAGCCAGTTTTTCAACCACAGGGGTTGCTAATATTGCGTCACCAATAAAGGCTGTTTGAATCACTAAGAACTTTTTGTGAGCTAATTTTTCTTTCTTTTCTTTTAGTTTGCCTAGTAAATAGCCTTCTAAGTTGCTTACCATATTACTGATAGAGAAGTTTTGCTCTACGTGTAATTTGCCTTGTTGAGCCATTTGTTGACGAAGGTCAGTGTCTAACATTCGCGTTATAGCTGTTGATAGTGCACTCACATCGGTAGGAGGTACCACCAAACCATGTGTTTGGTTTACCATCAGCTCGGCAACGCCATTAACCTGTGTACATACCACAGGCACACCGTTAGCCAATGCTTCCATCACCGAATTAGGCATGCCTTCGTATAATGATGGTAACACAAATAAGTCGCAACTATTTAACAGACCTGTTACATTCTCATGAAAGCCAATAAAATGAATATTATCAGCAAGTCCTTTTCTCTTAACCAATGCCTCTAAGCCCGCTTGTAATTTACCTTTTCCAGCAATAAAAAAATGAACGTGAGGGTGTTGTTGTATGATGGGTTCGGCTGCTTCGATAAGGTACACAAAGCCTTTTTGAGTGGTTATTCGCCCCGTTGATAAAACAATAAACGGCTTTTGAGAGCTTGTTGGTTTGATGTAAGTTGTGTAGTCAAAGGTTGATGTTATTTGGTTTGACGTTTCTACACCGTTGTGAATCACTTTAACGTAATCATTATCCCACCAACCGTAACTATCGTATTCTTCTTTGATGGATATGGTGTTGGTAATTATGCCATCACAAAAGGGTTTGAATCCACAGCGATATTTGAATGAATTATGTAATAATTGAACACCCTGACGGCTAATCACCACGGGATAACCTAATTTTCTGGCCACCAAGCCCGATAAACGCACATCTTTATTTTGGCATCCAATAATAAGGTCTATCTGATGTTGTTGAACGATTTTTTTTATGGCAAAATAGCCTGTCACACTAAAATCGGTGTATATGTTAATGGGCAACACACGAATGCCTAGTGTTAAGGCTTTTTGTTCGATAATGGAACGCGAGAAACATGCGATAAAAACATCATGGCCTAATTGCTTAAGACCTTGAGCGGCTAATAGCATCCACTTTTCGCCACCGCCCCATTTATTTCTACCTATCGAATTAATTAAAAGAAATCTCATCCCTAAATTTTACTACAAAGAAAACAGTTTACGCTTATAAATTAAACTTTTATTACATCTTCTCACTATTTAAAGCGCGACTTTCGTTTTTTATGCATTCATCATCATAGTTGATGGTGCGTTCATTGGTAATAAGAAATAGAATGTTGAGCCTTTCTCTACTTCTGATTCAAACCATATTTTTCCATGCATTAGCTCCGTTAGTTTTTTGCAAATAGATAAGCCGAGTCCTGTTCCTTTTTGTATCTCGTGCCCTTCGTGCCTTGCTTGTATAAAGCGGTCAAATATCTTGTGTTTGTACGATTCGGGTATGCCTATTCCAGTGTCTTTGACATAAAACAATAAGTGGTCGCTATCTTGTTGTTTGATGCCTATGGTAATACATCCATTTTGGGTGAATTTATTACTGTTGTTCAGTAAATTGGTAAGTATCTGTTGAATTTTGGACTGGTCACCCCACACAATTTTGTTCTCACAATTAGTGACTTCTGCTATAATCGTGTTTTTTTTCTTTTTGGCCATACTCGAAAAGAAAGAAACAATGCCACCTATTAATTCGGTAGTGTTAAAAGGTGCTGATTCAATGGTTGTGAGTCCTGTTTCTATGCGAGATATCTCTAATATATCGTTGATAATGGATAATAACTGATGACCACTATTGGTTATGATTTGTAGATAATCATCTCGCATTTCATTGCTTAAGTCATCTTGTTTCAGTAGTTCAGTAAAACCAATGATGCCATTCATTGGAGTTCTAATTTCGTGACTCATATTGGCTATGAAGGCCGATTTTAAACGGTCGCTTTCTTCTGCTTTTTCTTTGGCTATTAATAAAGCTTCGTTGCTGGTGCGTAGTTCTGTTTCGGCCTTTTTGCGTTCGCGTAAATCCCTCATTATCGATAGGTAATAACCACCCACAGGTCTTTTAGAATTCATTTCTATGGGTATTATCTCCCCATTTTTGCCTATAATATCACGTTCTACAAGTACACTTTGCCCTTCGTCCAATAAGTCAAAGCGTAGGGGAGTTCTTAGTAGCGATTGTTCGGTGAAAAATGTTCTTGAGTGACGCATCAGAACTTCCTCTCTGGATAAGCCAGACATCACACAGAAGCTATTGTTGATGTCTAAGATATGACCATCTAAAGCGCTGATGATAATACTATCACCTGCGTTTTCAAAAACTTCTCTAAATTTATTTTCACTAGCGATGAGGTTTTTCTGAGCTTGTTTGTATTCACTTATGTCGCGTGCCACCACCACACGCACCTTTTTATTTCTGTAGATGTAGTTTTGACCCCTTACCTCGGCGGCAAAACGTGAGCCATCCTTCCGCACTGCTATCACCTCGTAGGGGTCTGAAATTTCATTAGCGGTGTAGTAGGTAACTATTTCTTTTGATTCGGGTGCAATCACTGGGTCGAGCGATAAACCAATTAGTTCATCGTAACTGTAACCCATCATTTGGCAGATACGTTGGTTGGCTTCAATGCAAACACCATTTTCTGTAATAAAAATGCCTTCAAATGCTACTGCCGAAAAGGCTTTGAAACGCTCTTCGTTATC
>QKIO01000019.1 GCA_003251015.1 Bacteroidales bacterium | reverse complement strand
TCATCTCTATGTGACTTTATACAATGGAGAAGACCAATTTCGTTTCAACAAAAACAATGACGACACAGGCGGCGCAGACTATCAAAACAGTAGCTCTACCATTCGTTGGAATCACACTTTTGGTACTAAAGCATTCCTAAACACCACCTTAGCTAGTAGCAAGTATAATTACAACGCACATGCATCGCTAAGCCAGGAAGAATACTGGAATTCGAAAATTGAAAATGCCTTTGCAAAAAGTGAACTTACGCTTTACCACAGCCAGGATTTAACCCTGAAATATGGACTAAAGCTGTCGACCTATCAATTTGAACCGGGCATCTACCATGCGCCAACTTACACCAGTGCTATTGCACCCATTCAATCGGGCGAACTAGTACTGTATGGTAATGCTGATCAGCAACTCACCTCCCGACTGAAACTAAATTATGGCTTACGGCTGACCAGTTGGCGTAATTCGGGACGTACGGAGGTTTATGAATTTGACGAACAGTACAATCCAACACTGGTTAATTATGGAGAAAAAGAGACGTCCTTTAGTCATACCAGTCTAGAGCCACGACTGGCCTTGTCGTATAAGTTAAAAGAGCTGAATTACTTAAAGGCCTCTTACGATAGAACATCACAATACCTCAATTTAATCAACAACTCATTATCACCCTTCAATTATTTTGAAGTGTGGTTACCAGCCAGTAAAAACATCAAACCACAATCAGCCAACATCTACAACCTTTCGTACATACGTGTAAGCAAAAAGGAAACGTATAAAATGCAGGGTGATGTCTTTTTTAAACAAATGAATAATCTAATTGGCTATATCGATCAT
Organism: Bacteroidales bacterium; assembly: GCA_003251015.1. Taxonomy (GTDB): domain Bacteria; phylum Bacteroidota; class Bacteroidia; order Bacteroidales; family Marinilabiliaceae; genus SZUA-582. Next base: position 3,551 of record QKIO01000019.1, on the reverse strand, counting down.
GCTTTCTTAATGAATAATCCGTTGGTAGAGGGTGAATTGCGTCAAGGAGAAGGAAGTTCTTATGGTTTAGAGCTGAATGTAACCAAGCAAAAAGGCAGAATTACAGGACAACTGGGATATACCCTAGCACGATCGTTTGTTCTCTTTGATGATTTGAATAATGGCGTGTCGTACCGATCCAATTACGATCGTCCCCACACATTGTTTTTGAACCTGCTTATGAAAGCCAATGATCGATGGGAAATAAGTACCAATGTCATTTTGGCTTCTGGCTTGCCCATCACAACACCAAGTGGGTTTTACTATTATCAAGGTCAACAGATACCACAGTACAACACTCGCAATAACCAACGTCTGCCTTTATATCAGCGAATGGATGTAGCAGCTACGTACCGATTAAATAAACTGCACCAACGATTTACTCACTACGTCAATTTCTCAATTATGAATGTATTGGCACACCAAAACCCCATGTATGTGTATTTTAATAAATATGAAAATGCTCAGGGGGAATTAGTGATTCCTGTGGATGCTACCAATAATCAACAATTAACAGCAGCTACAAAGTATGTGTATGGCTTTCTACCTTCAGTGTCGTATCACTTTAAGTTTTAAGACGGATATTTTAAAACCATTATTAAATGAAAAAATGCATTTCTAAATATAAGATTTTAAGTCTCTTCGTTATTAACTTCTTATGGCTACTCACATCTTGCGAAGTGTCTACAGATTGGCAATTAGAGGAAGGTACCGATGATTTAATTACCGTGGATGCCCTCTTAAACAACCAATCCAACCTTCAAACCATCACTATTACTGCGCTAAATCATGCCATTAACCAAACACCTAAGGGCATTTCGGGAGCACAAGTTACGGTGCGCACCACAAGTGAAGTTTTTAATTTTACAGAAGATGAAGCCCATCCGGGTAACTACCAATCCACAACCTTTCAAGCTCAAGCAGGTACAAACTACCAACTCAATATACAATTGGGGGACAAAAACTACACCGCTCAGGCCAGGATGGCTGCAGTAAGTGCGTTAAATGAGTTGTCGTTAAAAGGCGATACCGTTAAAAATTTAAGTTATTACCAATACAACGAATGGGGGAAATCCTCCTTGATGGTTGTGGAGTACGATTGGTCGACAAGGCCAGCCTACTGCTCCCAATATGGGGCATGCACCGCTAAAGAAACATTCTACAATACCAACACCACCGAATTTACCCAAGGGTTGGCTCCCGAACGTGAACATATTTACTTCCCAAAGAACACCACCATTAAACGAACCAAGTATGGCTTAAGTCAGGAACATCGTGATTACATTCGCTCTATCCAGGTTGAAACAGTATGGCGAGGTGGACTCTTTGATGTTCAACCAGGTAATGCACAAGGCAACATCAGCAACGGCGCATTAGGTTTTTTTGCCGTATGTGAAATGGTGAGTGATGTAAATGTGGTGGAGTAGTCATTTTTCCATTATACATAGACTATTTTGAACATTAATCACATTAAATAAACTGTGGCTAAATAGGCTTTATTGAAATAGAAATCGACTAATTATTTATTCCTTATGAACGCGTATTTTGCGCTAAATTTATCTATTTATCTCAATAAATCAACAAATAAACTTATAATTCAACACACATGTTGCTGTGTCAACTATTTACAATTAAAAAAAATAGATGTACATTTGCCACATAACAAATACCAAATACGATGAATGCTATAGTTGGAAATAATCTAAAGCGATTAAGAGATTTTAATCACTTTTCACAGGAACAAGTAGCTGGTTTTTTGGGTATAAATAGATCTACTTATTCAAATTACGAGTTAGGAGAAAGAGAAGCACCGTTTGAAACGTTAGAAAAAGCATCTCATCTTTATGGCTGTGACTTATATGTTTTATTTGAAGAAAGTGAAGATGTTTTTAATGAGGCGTTAGTTTGTTCTTTTAGAGTCGACAATATCTCAAAATCAGATTTGCAAGAGATTGCCGACTTTAAAGACATTGTTAAATCATATCTCAAAATCTCTAGACTACTTGAATCATGAAGATATTATCCAACGGTTCAATAGAAAACTTGGCAAAAAAATTTCGTAGTGATAATGGCCTCAGTCTTACCGAACCAATCAACTTAAAAAGCTTATTAAGAAAATTAAATATTCTCACTATTTTCAAGCCATTATCTAGCTCCTTTTATGGCATGTCTTTAAAAGCCAATACTAGCAAATGTTTTATTTTAATTAATTCAGAAAACGCAAAAGGGCGCCAACACTTTTCCATCGCTCATGAATTATTTCATTTGTACTATGACGAGGAGCCTGTGCCGCATATCTGCGATAACCATGTTGGCAGCAAATCTAACTCTGAGAAAAATGCTAATAAATTTGCATCTGCATTATTAATGCCTGAAGAGGGCGTAATTGGAATGTTATCTCAGGACGAACTGAAATCCAACACTCTACCTATTTCTAGCATTCTTCGCATAGGACAATATTTCTCTGTTTCCCATCAAGCACTCCTAATTCGTTTAAAAGGTTTATCACTCATCTCCCCTCAAAACTATGCAGAATTAAATAACATCATTATTCAAGAAGTAGCCATTCAGCACGGCTACGATACCTCGTTATACAATAAGGGTAATAAAGGCCTAGTTATTGGTGATTTTGGAACAAAGGCAAGAACTTTGTATGAGATGGAAAAAATATCTGAAGGACATTATATAGAGCTACTAAACAAAATTAAACCTTATGAGCAAAGCTAAGGTGGTACTTGATGCGGATGTTATTATCCACTTTTCAAAAGGTGGCTGTTTAAGCATTCTACCAACAATCCTATCTGGCTATAAACATATTATTTTAGATAAGGTATACGAGGAGATTAAGCATAGCATTAAAAACCAGCTTGACAATCAAATTAATTTACTGGGGAATATTAAGGTGGAAAAATATATACCCAAAGGTGCAGAGATGATAGAATTTGCGAAGCTATCAAGAAACATTGGCAAAGGTGAGAGTGCTTGTCTAGCATACTGTCGTTTTAATCAAAATGTGATTGGAAGTAGCAATCTGTCAGATATTAAAAACTACTGTGAAACCCACAAAATCACATATCTTACAACATTAGATTTTCTTTATTTCGCCATACAAAAAGGATTGATGTCAGTTTCTGAGGCTGACCATTTTATTCAAGAAGTAATTCAGAAAGACAGTAAACTACCAAATGTATCAATGGTTACATTTGTGTCAAGTGTAACCATTTAATCCTTATGGTTTGCACAGGGCTGCTTCCTAAACATAGGCACCTTGGGGATGGAGCCACATGATATTCAATCCAAAACAAGTTTTATAAGACTGATTTACAAAAAAAACACCACTCTTCATCAATCAATAAATCAGCCGCTTAGTAACGCTTCGTAAAGTTTTTAATGTTTTTTTTCAAAATGACATCAGGGTAAAACAAATCCACTGTGTGATAGAGTTGAAAACAAATATTAACAGAGAATATATCTCACAAAAACTATAGTTATGAAAGCACTTATTTTAAACA
>QKIO01000020.1 GCA_003251015.1 Bacteroidales bacterium | reverse complement strand
GTACTCTGTTTGAGTTTGTGTGGTATGGAACTACAAGCTCAAGATTACAATGTAACAGGTAAAATCATTGGGGCAGACGATGGCCTATCCATACCAGGGGTAAGTGTAATCATAAAAGGAACAAACACTGGTACCATAACTAACCTAGATGGTGTTTACAACATCAAAGCAAGCGCTGGCCAGGTGCTTAAATTTAGTTTCATTGGCATGGAAGTCCAAGAGAAGACAGTGACCGGAACTACCATTAACGTAACCATGAAAGGTGAAAACATCGCTCTGAACGAAGTAGTAGCTGTTGGTTATGGCTCTCAGAAAAAGAAAGAGGTAACAGGCGCCGTGGTTCAAGTGAAATCAGATGTGTTAACTAAAATGGCCACAGCCGATTTAGGTTCTTCACTACAAGGGCAAGTAGCGGGGGTAAACGTACAAGCCAGCTCGGGAGCGCCAGGATCAGAATCCAACATTCAAATTAGAGGGGTTAGCTCGATAAATGGCGCCAATGCACCTCTATTTGTTGTAGATGGAATTCCTCAAGAAGGAGACCCACGCTTAAGTAGCAATGAAATTGAAAGTGTAGATATTCTAAAAGATGCGGCTTCAGCTGCTATTTATGGAACACGTGGTGCTGGTGGTGTTATTTTAATTACAACCAAAAAAGGGGTTGCAGGTGAAATGAAGATTACAGCTGATAGTTATTATGGCATCCAAAAAATTACTTCTGGTGTGCCTCTAATGAACCTTGAAGAGTGGTTATATGCCAACCAAACCTATGCAGCCAACAACACTGGCACTAATCCAGATAAATACTGGAGTCCACTGGCAACAACCCCAGAAAACTTCACAAACAACACCAACTTAATGGATGTTTTACAAGTTGATAACGCCTCGATCCAAAATCATAGCGTTAACATTTCTGGTGGTAAACAAGATTTAACCTATAGTATCGTTGGTAGTTATTTTGCTCAAGAAGGTACACTTATCAACACCAACTACGATCGATTTAACATGCGTGGCAACACCTCTTACGACAAAGGGCGCTGGTCGGTAAAAACTGGGATGGGCTTTAGAGTAGAAGAACAATCATATGCGCCATGGCAATTATTGTTAGAAGCCTATAAATACAAACCATTCCAGCCTGCAATTGATCCAAACTTAGATCTTATTCCCAATGCAGGTGCAGGAGGTAGTAATGAAGCTCAGAACATGAGTGCCATGATGGCCAAATTAAAACAGTCTGACATCCGCAATGGAAATGCGTTTAACAGCAACATTGTTGTTAACTATGAGATTTTAAAGGGACTAAATTTCTCTACTCGTTTAGGAGCCGACTACAATAACAACACGCGCGTACTAATTAATCCTCGTTTTTATATTTACGATGCTCTTGGTAACGAAGTTAGAAACTCATCAACCCAATCAGGCGTAAAAAACACAAGCGATGAATTTCGTAAATTTACTTGGGAAAGTGGAATTACCTACTCTAAGAGTTTTAAAGAGCATCAAATAAAAGTTCTGGCATTAGCTTCAACAGAAGACATTCAATCCAGTTCATTTTGGGCTTCAAGGAAAGACCTTGTTAACAATGAGGTGGTAGTATTAGATGGAGCCACTACACAACCAGGTGCTGGCTCTTCTGACAAAGACTTCGTTCACACGATAACGGGTCTTCTTGGCCGTGTACAATACAACTACAAATCGCGCTACCTATTAAGTGTTAGTGCACGTAGAGATGCCTCATCTCGTTTTTCAGAGGAGTATCGCTCAGAAATATTCCCCTCTGTTTCTATTGGTTGGAATGTGAGTGACGAGCCATTCTGGGCTCCCATCTCAAACATTGTTAACAACTGTAAATTAAGATTCGGAGACGGTACAGTTGGTAACGAAAATGTTGGAGACTACAACTACGCCCCAACTATAGAATTGGGTTATGATGCCGCTTTTGGAACAGAAACAGACAACACATTGAGTTTAGGAGGCATTCAAACAGAATATGTTAATCGCAAGATTAAGTGGGAAACTTCTCACCAACAAAACCTAGGTATTGATTTAGGTTTTATGGATAATCGATTAACCTTTACTGCTGATTTTTACAACACCAATAAAGTGGATATGTTATTCCCACTGTTATTACCAACCTCATCTGGCGCAGGGCAAAACTCTAATGTGATATTAAACATTGGTGATATGAACAACAAGGGGATGGAATTTGCACTTGGCTACCGTCAGAGTGGACGTTTCGAATGGGGGGTATCAACCACCTACTCTAAAAACGTAAACAAAGTAACCAAAATGTCTGAGACCAACAAATTCTCATATTTTGCGAATGGAACTGCTGTAGATGGCATAAGTGACAACAACGATAGAATAACAGCCGTGCGTGAAGGCTACGAAGCTGGTGCCTATTTTGTGATGGAAACCAATGGCATTGTAAATACTGAAGAAAAACTAGCCGAATTCCAAAAAATAGTATCTACCGCTAAAATGGGTGATTTAATTTATGTGGATAATAGTGGCGATGGTAAAATAAATGAAGACGACCGAGTTTATGGCGGTAGCGGTACTCCTGATTATGAAGTAGGCTTAAATGCAAATTGTGGATTTAAAGGCTTTGATTTATCAATGCAATGGTATGCTTCGGTTGGTAATGAAGTGATTAACGGATCTAAGATTTATGCAAATGTTAGTGGCTTACACAAAGACTTATTAGGTACATGGTCAGAAAACAACCCTTACGGCCCTCTACCTGCTCAAAGAACCGGTTCACACCTTAACTATCGTGGATGGGCTGATATTTGGGTTGAAGATGGCTCATTTATCCGTTTACGTAACGTAACCTTAGGTTATACCATTCCTAAAAGCATTATTAGAAAAGCTGGTATCAGCCACTTACGTGTATACCTAGCCACAGACAATCCTTTAACACTCACTAAATATACCGGTTACGACCCAGAGGTAGGTAACGATGGTTTAGCAACACGTGGCTTAGATAAAGGAAACTATCCTATTAGTTCGCAATACAGAGCTGGAATTCAGTTAGCATTTTAAACGTAAAAATTAGCATCATGAAAAAACATATTATAAAAATCTTTACAGCACTGATGGTAAGTTCGTCTCTACTAGGATGTTCTGACTTCCTCACCCAAGTCAATCCGAATAAAATTTCAACGGATAGTTATTGGAGAAATCTTGCCGACTGCGAAAGTGGAATGGTTGCTGTTTACAGTCAATTTAGGAATCAGAATATAATGGGAGTAGCTGACGAAAGCAACCGAGCTGACTTAACATACCCAGGTTTTGGACGCCCAAACACCACCAACGAAAACTATTTACAGACCTTTACCGATGCATCAACGGGTGCCAATAACAAATGGGATGCGTTGTACAAAGGTATATTTTACACCAATCAGGTTATTGTAGGATTAAATAACATCAAAAGCACTCTAACATCTGATGTTGAGCAAGAACAGTGGACAACCATTATGGCACAAGCTCGTTTCTTTAGAGGTTTGTTTCATTTTTATTTACACAGTTCGTTTAACGAAGGTAAAGTAATCATTTACGATTTTGTACCTGAAACAGAAAATGATTTCCTACAGCCTTTAAGTACTTCTGCAGAGGTTATAGATTTTTTTAGAAAAGACTTAGAGTACGCCTACAAAAATTTACCTGCTAATTGGCCTGATATAAAAGATAATGGCCGCGCTACGGCGGGTGCTGCGGGTGCTGTACTGGGCACTAGTTATTTGTATGAGAGAGACTACGAAAAAGCGAAGGTTTACTTTGCCGATGTTATTTCTAACTATGGCTACCGTTTGGTTGAGCCACAATACAACTCAACCACAGCTGGTGAGCTTAATCAAGAATCTATTTTGGAAGTGGTGTATTCATTAGGTTTCAAACCTGAAGAGAATACGTATTCAGCTAAGGCTACACACAACACGCTTAATTTAGTTTTCAGCCCTGTAGGTGGGTGGAGATCCGTTTTGCCAAGCTGTTGGTTAACCATGGCATACAAAAAAGATTCCATCGACACCACCGACCCTCGAAATACAATTACTAACCTTGACAAAACAACACGTTTACGTAAGTACTCGTTACGTACCTCTTATTCTTTGGCCTTAGTTGACGATCAAGATGTGCCATATTATGGTACTACCTGCGCTAAAGCGACATTATTTAACGTCTCAGAAACAGCCTATTTTAGGAAATATACCAATTGGGATATATATGGTGCAAAAGGAGAACTAGAATCAAGCCCTGTAAAACGATCTGGCATCAATTACCGTGTGATTCGTTTAGCCGATGTGTATTTAATGATGGCAGAGTGCCTTATAGAAGGTGGCACCAACGAAGGTGGTGTTAGACAGGCTTTAGACTTAATTAACGCCGTACGCGAAAGATCTGCAC
>QKIO01000160.1 GCA_003251015.1 Bacteroidales bacterium | reverse complement strand
GAAGGTATCTACTGGTAAAAAAGTGAGATTTAAATGCTCCACAACAATTGGTTTTGTCACTTCACTGAAACATCCTTTTTTAACGGCTTTTAGTTTAATGGTGTAATTTCCACTAGTTGAATAACTTTTATTCAATTCTTTCTCTTCAGATGTTGTCCCATCACCAAAAGTCCACAAGAAACTATCAGCATCTTTGCTTTGATTAGCTAAAGTGAAAGCCTGATTGGCACAAACAAGATCTTTTGAAGATGTAAAAGCCGCATCCACCTTATCGAGTTTAATTAAATCAGTGGCTGTGATAGTAGATGAACAACCATACGTATCTACAACTCGAAGACTAACAGAATAAACCCCTTTTGATTTATACGTGTAAGTTGGCGATTTTTCACTTGATTGCTGTCCATCGCCAAACGTCCAAGTGCTTTGAAAGTTAAGATCACTAACCGATGAATTATTAAATTTAACAGCTAACTCCCCATCGCAATCGTAAGTTTTATCAGGGCCAAACTTAGCCTCTGGCCGATAAGCTGAAATTAATTTATTTTTAGTGATTGAATTAGAACATCCATTAACGTCTATTACCACCAATGTTACATCAAATTGACCCTTGATATTATATATATTCTGAGGATTTTCAATACTACTTACATTACCATCGCCAAATCCCCAATTATAGGAGGCCACAGGCACTGAGTTGGCTTGTGGTAGGTAGGTGTAATCAATAGTAAGTGGCACACACCCCTCTCCATTATTAGACACTGAGAAATCAACAGCAGGCTTCCCGTTGACTACGATATAATCGGTCTTTTTAAGTGATTTAATTTCGGCACCATCGGTTACAGTAAGTTCTACGGTATAATTACCAACCGAACTATAGGTGACCATTGGGTTTTTCGCCGTCGACGTATTGCCGTTACCAAAATCCCACAGATAAGTAGCCGAGGCTGGAAAAGTGGACGAATTAGAAAAACTAACGATCAGTGGCGAACAGCCAGAGGTTTTATCTGCCGAGAAGTCAACCACACGCTGTGCGCTTGCCCACAAGACGTTACACACAATAAAACAATATAACGAAAGTATTCTGTAGCTATTTTTCATAGGTTTGGATTTAAACCGTATTATCAAACTTAACGAAATGAATTGCTATCTTCAAAAAAACGCTTACATTTATTACACTTAAAGTTAATAATAAATCTAGTAATAAGATGACTCCCCACGTAGGTAAATACTCTAAAATAATATTAATTGCCATAGCCCTTAGCTTTGTCTCTTTAGGTTTACGTGCACAGAACATTCATTTCTCAAACATCTTCGCCTCCCACCTAACCCTGAACCCTGCTAGCTCCACAAATTTTGATGGTGACATGCGTACGGTAATGTTGTACAGAGCGCAAGGATATAACCTAGGCGATGCCTACAAAACTATGTACCTTAGTTTTGAGAAGCCATTCTATATCTTAAATGAACAGATAAACGTAGGCTTGTATTACAGCCATGATTATTCGGCAGAAAACACCCTTATCTCAGATTTGCTTTTTTTAAACATAGCCAAACAGCTTCGTCTATCACTCAATAATTATTTTACAGGTGGGATACAATTAGGGTATGTTAACAAACGTTTTTCCAAGCAAGGATTAACACTCCCCGACCAATACAATCGTGACTTAGGAGGTTTTGATACACATTTGGCAACGGCAGAGCAATTTGATTACTCATCAACAAATCATCTTTCGGTAGGTGCTGGCGTATTATTCACACACAACTTAACCAACGGGAGCACTGTAAGTGGAGGGTATTCTATACAAAACATAAATCAAGCATCTGAAACGTTTTTTGGCATAACCAACAAAACGCCCATACGAAACATACTACACGCTAAAGCAGACTTCTCATTTGGACAAAATGTTTTTATCATACCGGCTTGTGCTGGGGTCTGGCAAGGTGCAGCAGTACAAACTTTGCTAGGCTCAAACATTGGCTATAGCCTTGGCTCAAACAAAAAAATAAACAACAGTATTATCAGTGGTGTATTTATTAGAAATGGACTTATCAACCATATTGATGGACTAATTGTAGATGCAGGTTTTTCTATTCAAAGATGGAAGTTTTTAACTAGTTATGAATTTGATATTTCGGGACTAAAATCATCCTATTCAAGTAATACAGCGTTTGAATTTAGTTTGAGTTATACATTACCTTCGTCCAAATTAACCCACATTGTTCACCCAAGCGAGAGATACTAACTACTATGAAAAATATCATATCAATTATATTATTTGTAGCCTCTACCTTTCAAGCACTTGGAGAAACTCCCAACTTAAAAGAGTATGCAGATTGGCAACTAAAAAAAATGGCTCGCGAGGCATTGATTTCGAACGATTATGCCACAGCAAGAAACACCTACAAAGAGTTAGTTAAAAAGAATCCGAAAAACATCACTTACAAATCGGGTTTAGCATCTATGTATATGCTGGAGCGTAACTACATTGATGCATTTAAATATTACACCCAAGCCTTTGAACTTGCTCCTTATAAAAATGGTGAAACAGCATACAATTTAGCTGAATTACACAAAACATTTGGTGAGTATAATGAGGCCATTGAAATATTAGAGCGACTTAGGGTCAAAAGAAGGCATATCCCCATGGGGAGAGTGACTGAATCGATGATAAAAAACGCTAAGTTGGGCTGTGAACTTGCGTTATCATATGCCGACACGACCGTTTACACCGAAGTCACACATTTAGACTCTGCCATCAACAAACCATATATTGAATACAACCCTATACTTATCAATGACAATCGTTTTGTTTATGGCAGACAAAACCCTGCGGTATTGCAAATAGATGACCTAAACCATGCGTATACAACAAAACGAGAATTTAAACAAGCTGAATACATTGACTCACTATGGAAAACAACCACAAGCATTGAAATGCCTTTTACAAATTACCCGGATTTTGATTCAGGAAGAGGTGCGTTTTCTATCAACAAAAACAGATTCTACTTTACCAAAGGGAAACGCAATCTAGACAATAAATACATTAGTCACTTATACGTAACCACACTAAAAAATGGAGTATGGAGTGAACCCGTTGCACTATCCAAAGACATAAACCTCAAGCATTATTCAAGCACCCAACCCACCGTTGGCACATGTTATGACCCTAATCTTGAAGTTGTTTATTTTGTATCAGACCGCCCCAACGGAGGAGGTGGACAAGACATTTGGTACACTTTATACGACATACGAACCGAAAAGCACTCAAAACCTTTTAATGCTGGAGCCTTTATAAATACTGGAGCCGATGAAATGAGTCCGTTTTTTGATTTAGAATCGCACATACTCTATTTTAGTTCAAAGGGATGGCAAACCATTGGCGGTTTTGATATTTTTAAAACCAAAGGTGAGCTAGTTAACTGGAAGCTTCCTCAGAATATAGGTTTACCCATCAACTCATCGTTTGACGACCTCGACTATTGTAAAAATGAAGCTGGAAATTTTGGGTTGTTTTGCTCCAACAGACCAGGAACATATTTTGCAAGCCATCCATCTTGTTGTGATGATATATATAGTTTTAAGGAAACTAAAACCGAACGAGTATTAGTAACTGGGCGATTGATTAAGGAAGACTTAATAAACTCATACAGCAAAGAAACAGATGAGAAAGAAACAACCACAATGCAAAACCAATTAGTATCAATTAGTCAAATATCAGATTCTAGTTCCTACTTAATAAGAGAGTTTTCGACAAATGAGAAAGGCGAATTTGCGCTGTGGTTAGATTCTAAATATGATTATCAACTCACAGTAAAGGACTCTCTATTGGTGGATAAAAAGATAAAATTCTCGACCCAACAAACGAGTGAGGATAATAAAATTGAATTGAACATCGTCCCTCTAAAAACGATATCGTCAAAGGCTATTGAGATAAAAAACATCTATTACGAATTTGGAGAAACTGCACTAACAGAACAAGCAAAAGCAGCATTAGACACCACTCTGCTTGTCTTAGCCAAAAATCATACGAATTTACTCATCACCATCACATCACACACCGATGATGTAGGTGACGAGAAATACAACCTACGACTGTCGCTACAACGAGCCAATAGTGTAGTAAATCACCTTGTTGACAAGGGGATTAGCAAGAGCCGTTTAACAGCAAAGGGTTTTGGGGAATCAACCCCAATAGCGCCCAACCGATTACCTAATGGTGATGACAATCCAGAAGGACGACAAAAAAACAGACGTACCGAATTTATAATTACAGGAATTATAGATGAGTTATAGAACACATCAATTTTTAACACATTAACATGAAAGAACGCGTAGTAAAATCACTTATAAGTCTTTTTGCTTTATTAGCAAACTATGAAAAAGACACCAACTTTATTATACTTCAAAACTTAGTTGAGATTTATCTTTCATCTAAATTCTCGCGTCGTACAAAAAACCGTTTTTTAGTACAATTTGAAGAAGCCTACAAGGAGATAAACGACTTATCACAAAAAGAGAAAGACCGTTATAGTTATATTCTAAATGAAATAAATGCACACTGTTACATTGTAAATCGTGAGTTATCATTAAAAGAAAAAATCATTCTTTTTGTATACCTACTGGAGTTTATGCCCTATTTAGGTCATGACAGTTGGAATGGAGAAAAACGTCAGAAAGAAATAATCGACTTATATAAAAACATTGGCGCTTCGTTGAGTCTACCTCTTGAAACCATAGAAGATTGCATGTATTTCTTGGAAGATAATTTGGTAGAATTGGCTAATAAACGACGAATTCTGATCTACACAGGACAAGAGAATTTATCTATCGGTCAAATTCAGGTTATACATAAAGAAGGGTTAAATGGGAATATTATTATTCTAACATTTCCTGAAGAAGGGGTTTATTTATTTAAAGTCGATGGCGAATGTGTTTTTGAGATCAACAATCAGATGTTGTATAAACGCATGATTTACACGTTAAACGAAGGAGCCGCTATTGTAGTAGACAACGATATTTACATTTACCAGAGTGACTTGGTTAGGAATATTTACCTTGATGCCAAAGCTGAGAGAATAGAGTTAGTTATTGAAAACCTTCATTTTCAATACCCCAACAGCGAATATGGAATTAAGAAGTTAGATCTTTCGTTAAAATCGGGTCAGTTAATGGGCATTATGGGCCCTAGTGGAGCGGGTAAAACCACACTACTAAACATACTCAACGGCACCCTAAAACCTAATGAGGGGCAGGTTCTAATAAACAACATAAACATACATCAAGATAATAAACAATTAAAAAAATACATTGGGTACGTACCGCAAGACGATGCGTTAATAGAAGAATTATCAGTTTGGGACAACCTACTTCTTAATGCAAAACTTTGTTTTAAGGATATCGAAGAAGCTAGACTCATTACAATCGTTACCAACACCTTAAAGGAACTGGAATTATATAAAATTAAAGATTTAAAAATTGGTAAACCAGTTGAAAAAATCATTAGCGGAGGTCAACGCAAGCGTTTGAACATAGCTCTTGAACTCATTCGTAATCCACTGGTTATTTTGTTGGATGAACCCACATCGGGATTATCATCGGCTGATTCAGAAAATGTACTAAATCTACTAAAACAATTGACCTATAAGGGGCGAATCATCATTGTAAACATTCATCAACCCTCATCAAAGATATTTAAACAGCTGGACCGCCTAACCTACATTGATCAAATGGGGTACCCCATTTATTTTGGTGAGACACTAAAAGCACTTCCATACTTTAAGCATGCCCTAAATCTTACTGACGAACACATATCTGAATGTCAAAACTGTGGAAATATCAACCCAGAGGAACTATTTCGTTTGGTAGAAGATAAGAGCAAAGATGAAAACATTAATGGTGATTTAGAGCGTGCAAAAACACCCGAAAAATGGCACCGTTACTTTCTACGAACAAGAACACCGAAAGAAGAAGAGGTGAGTTTAGCTAAATCCGAACCTGTCTCCAGTACAAAAAAGACACTCAACTCACAAACGCCCAACCTACTAACTCAATTTCGCATATACCTGTATCGCGATTTGATTATCAAGATAAGTAACAAACAGTTTTTATATATTTCGATTGCTATCACGCCTATTTTGGCGGTATTGTTAGCCATGTTTTGCAAACAAATAGACGCTAACACAAATACCTACTCGTATGCACTAAACGAGAACATTCCTATATTTATGTTAATGAGTGTGGTTGTATCTCTTTTTATTGGCCTCATTTCAAGTGCTGAAGAAATAGTAAAAGACAGAAAACTACTTAACAGAGAGAGCTTTTTAGATTTAAGTCGTACGGCTTATATATTTTCTAAAACTGTTAATTTATTTGCCTTTTCCTTTGTGCAAATATTGCTTTATGTGGTGATAAGCAACTACATATTGGAGATTCCAAATGTAAATACGTTATTTTTCTTCGTTTTATGGAGCACCGCCTGTTTCTCAAATATCTTAGGTTTGTTGATTTCTTCACTATTTACCACACGAGCTGCCGTATATATATTAATTCCTTTTCTCTTAATACCACAAATATTATTAGCCGGGGCGGTATTAGAATATGATAAGATGAACCCCCATATTTCATCACCCAAAAATGTACCTTTAATCGGCAATTTAATGGTTTCACGCTGGGCTTATGAAGCCATGGCTGTAAAACTATTTAAAGATAATGACTACGAAAAATTGTTTTTTGATGTGGATTTAGAACTGAGTTATTGGGTTTATTATCAAAACCTTTATATACCGAAATATCAAGAATACTTATACACCCAAGAGTTAAACGACACCACAATAATTAAGGATGACTGGTTGATAATGGGTTATCAAACGTTAGCTATTATATCACAACATAGTCAAGAAGATGTTAATTCTCTGACCAAAAACAAAATTGAAAATTTACTTAGTGACTGTCGCGGCTATTTTTCAAATAAGATGGATTCGATAACTATGTTAAAAGATGAGATAATAGAAGGATTCGAAGGCAATGCACTAGAAGAGCTAAAAACTAAAAACAGGAATAAACAACTTAGCACACTGGCTCTTAAAGATGGACAAAGCAATCAAATAATTAAGGGAGAGGATAATTACATTCGTAAATTCAGACCTATCTATGATGAGCCAGTAAGTAATTTGGGTAATGCTCATTACTTTGCTCCATACAAAAAAGTAGCTGATATTAAGATTCCCACGCCAATTTTCAACGTTCTAACTATATGGTTTTTTACTTTTTTGATGATGATAATATGCATACGCATTGTTCGTAAGATATAAACCTAAAGAGAGCTATAAAACATCGTAAACACTGCTATATCTTAGCACATCACACAAAGGTGGAGTAAAATTACAAAAAAAGGGTGGCTGTATATAATGATTATTTACAGCCACCCTTTTTTTGTTGTGCATTTCATAAAAACACGTAAACCAAGAGATTAAAGCAATACTTTTTGAATCATATCAAAGTTTAGCGGTTTAGATATATAATTGGTAAAACCAGCCTCTAAACATTTCTGACGGTCATTTTGCATCACATAAGCCGTTTGAGCAATGACAGGAATAGCAGCGTTCATACGCTTTAGAGCTTTTAGAATTTGGAAACCATCAATATCTGGCAAACGGATATCACAGAAGACGATTTCTATATCTTTCTCATTATGAAATAACTCAATACCATCAGTACCATTGCCAGCCACCACCGATTTAACACCAAAGTGGGTGAGGATCTCACTTAACAACTCACTATTTTCATACACATCTTCAATAATAAGAGCTTTGCTAAATTTAGACTTGAATTCACTAGTCATGTTTGAGTTTCCCACAACAGAATCGTCTCTATTGGTCGGGATTGTTAGAAACACTTCTATTTTAGACCCCTTATCTTCTAAAGAATTAATATATAGCTGTCCGTTCATTTTAGTCACAAAACCATTAGCAATATACAAGCCCAGCCCCGCTGTATCAGCAGAATCAGTATTGTAAATATTAGATAAAGACTGTTGTGATAAACGCTCTAAAGAATATGCATTTTTACTACCTCTTTCGGTTAATGAAATAACAAACCGATTTTTATCATCCAAGAAGATTGACAGGGTTACAGACCCGTCATTGCTATTTTTACATGTATAACGAAGTAGGTATTTTACCATTTGATCAAACCGTTGTTGATCAAAATAGAATTTTAATGATTTAAAATCGGCAATATTCGCTGAGTCTAAAACTAAAGATAGAGTAGCGCTTGTCTGAGAGCAATAGTTCTTAGCCCAATTTTTAAGTTCAGAAAACCAGTCTGAAACAGAAAACCAAGCATCAGTAAACTCTAATTGGTTACTTTCTAACAATGAAACATCCACCATTTCATTAATGTTTTGCAACAAATCATCACTTCTCTCTTTTATAATAGATGCATGCTGCTGAATTGTATCTTTATCATCTTCCAGCCCTAACAAATCAGCAAATCCAACTATCGCATTCATGGGCGTACGAATTCGATGACTGATATTAGCAATAATCGCATTCTTAGACTGGGTTAAATCTGTTATAATTGCCTTCTGATTAGCCAACTCCAACTCTTTACGCTTTCGCTCACTTATGTCTCTAATAAACCGAATGCCCCCTTTAATAATATTATTTTCATAATAAGGCAAACATAACGACTCGAACCATTTTGTTGGAAAAGCCATAAACTGAAACTCCTCAGACGTAACTAACTGTCCATTAAGCGCCTTGTCAACAATATGTTTCGTATTACTCTCTCCGAAAGCATTAAACACATCCAGCAAACTAGAGCCTAGCACTTCGTGTTCTGGCTTGTCAAACATATTTGTCATTGTTGCATTCCAAAAGTTACACTTATATTCGTTATTAAAACAAACAATTCCTTCGTCAAGGTAGCCCACAACATTAGAAAACATATTTGCAGACTTAACAATCTGTTCATCAAAATCAGTTGATGCAAGACATTCCTTAAAAGTTACACAAACAGTGGTTTTTCCTTCGAAAACGTATTTCCTACAACGCATCTCTACCGTTAATACAGATCTGCCAGCTATAACAACATTTGTAAAAACGTTTAATTCAGGTACTGCGTTAAAGTCATGGTTAAAAAACTCGCTCTCGCCTGTTTGACTATCATTCCAGAGAAAATCTCTTAAATCGATGTATGAGATATTATCCTTAGTAACACCTAACGTTTTATTGGCGAGATGGTTACCTTCTATAATTTTTCCTGCACGCCCAAACTCATTTAATTCACAAATAAACGCAACATAAATTCCATCATTAAAAAGAGTTAAATATTTATCTAATGAACTTTGAAGTTGATCACTGAGTTTTAAATATTTAGAATGTAATAGTTTAGACTCCTCAGCCTGTAGAGCAGCTTTCTCAAGCACATGCTTTTGCTGAGTAATATCATAGAATGCAAACAAATAATAAAACCCACCTTCAAGCGCATCCATAATCTTAACAATGCATTGATACCAATTATTAAGTAGGAATTTCTCATTAT
Source organism: Bacteroidales bacterium (assembly GCA_003251015.1). GTDB lineage: Bacteria > Bacteroidota > Bacteroidia > Bacteroidales > Marinilabiliaceae > SZUA-582. Next base: position 6,728 of record QKIO01000160.1, on the reverse strand, counting down.
CACAACTCAACCCATCTCTAGCCGCCTCCATCTGAAAACCGACATATTGAATCAAATCATACGAAAAACCTACATCGGCATAATTTTTATTCAAACTACTCTCATTTTCAAAGTTGGCTAGTAGGGTTCCATTGGGTTTGATGTAAACTATTTGACCTGATTTATCAAGCACTAAAACATCTAAAGCGGGCAAGCCATCCAACAAACTACCCAACATATTGTTATGTCGCTCTAAATCATTAATAACACTAACCCTGTTTCTTAACTGTTTTCGGACTAAAGAATAGATGAGAAGCGAAGTGGCAAGTATAAAAAAACTACCCTTAACTATCTGAAAAACGACCAAATCGTTAAATTCTGGAAATAAGAGAACACTAATCATGTCGGACAAGAAGATCCACATCAAACCCACAACACAAAAAAACAATGCTGTGAATAAAGCTGGTCTATTAACTCTTTTAAGATTCATAGAATAGTATATATTGAGGTTAAGCTAAACTTAGAGAAAGCACATGTAAATTACGATTTAAAAATGAAATAGTTATTTAATGTCAAAAATTATTTAAACGGAACAAACTTAAATCTGATATTTTGTAACGAAGAAGTGCATTACTCTCACGCTAAGCCTCTGCAATATTTGTATTGAAAAACCATCTTCACAAACAGAAATAGACACATGCTCATCCTCAACCTTGAAAAACGATGTGGTTTGGTAAATAAAGTGATGTGGTTGAATAATACAACATACCTAATCAACTCATAGACCAACGAAATGTGGATTTATCGAGTGCATAAAGATAAAGCCCATCAAATTACCACAAATGAAAAAAGGCAAACATACAGAGTATTATTTGCCTTTTCTTATTCTATGATAACTGAAATCACATTCCTTTTTCTTCAGCTAACTTACTCATTTCTTGATTGAAGATTTCTTCAAACTTCTTTTTGTCGTAATCCACTTGAATTTTCTGTTGACTTGTTACCTTCTTATTAATACCATTTAAAATATCTTCACGACTAACCTCAACAGCCACAAAACCGCGATATTTTCCATTATCTAACACACTAGCTTTTTCACAAGTAACCACTAAATTATTAATGGTTTCATCAGCTACTTCGCGAGTTAAGTTTTCAAACTTAGCTTCAAACTCAGATGATTCAGTAAATTCACGTTCATTCACGTAACGATCGGTAACTGTTTTAGTGTTTGAGTTGATTAGAGTAACTAAGCGTTGTTTTGCATTTAACAATGCTTTTTCCTTTGAAAGTGCTAAATCAGAACTGGTAGCCATACCACTAGCACGGAAGAATTTCTTATCTGATTTTCCTGAGTCTTCACATGGCAAAGCTTCTAGTATTTTACCGACTTCGCTTTTATTGCTTATTGTTTTAGCCTTCGATTTACAGCTATTTAAACCTGTAAGGGCAATAAGAACTAATAAACTTAATCCAAGTAATTTTTTAGTGTTCATAATTGTAATGATTTGGGTTAATAAATAATAGATGAGTTAAAGCAAAAAGCGAACCAAAAAATAAAAATAGTATATCAAAGTTAATTTATTTAAAACTGCATGAGAATAAAACACTACAAAATAACTAATTAACAGAAACTCCTTGAGATACTTCATCACTAAAATCAAGTAACTTTTGAAATTTACGAATCTGACCTGGAGTACCTAAGATAAATAACTTATCAGCTTGGGTGATTTCAATATCAGGTGATGGATTAAAAATATACGATCCTTCTCCCGTTTTAATACCCACCAAGTTAGCACCTGAGCGCTCACGGAGCTTCAATTCTCGGATGGTTTTTTTTGCATGACAAACCGCCATTTTAGAACAACTAACCTCCGTTAACTGCACATCTCTAGAGCTTTGCAAAAGAATATACTCGACAAACTCAACCACATCGGGCTGAGTCACCAGTTTGGCCATCCGCTGCCCACCAATTCTATCGGGCATAATCACATTGGTAGCGCCCGCACGTTTTAATTTAGTATCGGAACGAAAATCACTGGCACGACTAATAATTTTTAGTGATGGATTCATCTCACTAGCGGTCAAAACTACAAACATATTATCGGCATCATTAGGCAAAGCCGTAATTAAAGCCTTTGCTTTACGTATTTGCGCTATTTCTAACACCTCTTCTGAACTGGCATCTCCCTGTACATATAATAAAGAAGGATCTTCTAGGATGCGAGTCACCACATTATCGCGTTTTTCAATAATAACAAATTGCTCGCCATGCTCCGCAAGCTCAACACAAGCTTGATACCCATTACGACCATATCCACAAACAATAACATGATCTTCCAGCTTAATAATTTTCTTTCTCACCTGGTATTCTTTATATGATTGATGTAATATGCCTTCAAAGATAATACGTGTAACCGAAGTTATAACGTAACCAAATATCCCCATGCTAAAAATAATAAGAAAGATAGTAAACACCTTTCCTGTATCAGACAGAGGAACCACTTCACTAAACCCCACGGTAGCCATGGTGATAACCGTCATATAGACAGCATCTAAGAATCTATATCTCTCTAAAACAACAAAACCAGTAGAACCAATAGTGATAACCAGCATTAATAGACCTAATGCTACGAGTAGTGTTTTTAATGTTTCTTGATATAAGGATCTATTTTTCAAAGTTTCTGTAATGCGTTATGTCCTATCAGACAATTTAAACACTTTTTAGGTTTGCAATAATACGATTTAAGAAACAGAAGACCTTGTGCTTCGGCTTCGTTACGACAGAGGAAACCGACTTGTTTCCAATGATCAATAATAGCATTACGTTCGGCAGGCAACGTATAAAGCAAATCTAAAACCTGCTCTTTTCTAGCCGTATCATTCCGTTTCTCAAAGTAAACAAAAAGATATGGAATGATGGTGTTTGAAATTAATAAATCGCGAGAAGTTTTACCTAATTCTTTTTTTGTGGATGAAGCACAGGACTTGCCTGAACGAAAATGAGTACTCCAATAAGCAGAGGCTGTCACTGTTAATAACTGATGCATGGATGCAATAGAAAGAGCCGACAAAGTGGCATCAAACAAGCCTTTTGATTGATGTAACAAAGCAGCCAACTGGACTAAACGAAGTTCTGGGAAATTAGAGGGTCGCGTTCGTAAAAATTTAAACAAATGACCATCGATGGGTTTGAGTTGATATTTATGAGCGAGAAAAACATACTCTTGTCGCAGCATATTGATGTATGCGTCGTCACAATCGTCAATCAATAAACCACTTTGCCCTAAGAGTAAGGCTTCTAATTGCTTGATATTAGCACTATGTTTGAGCAATAGTTTTAGTGGTGTTTGGCGTGCCATCATCTCAAATGGTAATCCATTGATGCCAAAACCAAAGTTACGACACAATAACTCAAAAAATACTTGATCCCAATCGCCATTAGCCATTAACAACATTTGTGTAATCTGTGCTGATTTTTCTTCTAAACGCTCAACCACCATTCGGTCGAGCCAAAGCCTTTTATCAAACTCAGAAACAGAAGGTAACACATCGGCACAAGCAACCCATTTTGCATTAGCCTGTAAGGATTGATATTTCTCCACCAGCGCAACATCATAATTTATCTCCCAAGCAGGCACTAAACGCTTCTCAGCTGTTTGAACAGTGCCAGTAGCAGTATGCACCACATGAAGAATCACATTATTATAAGCAGGATCGGTATGGTGTTGATGTTTCACCCAATCGTCTTCCTTGAGATGAATTTCAACATTACCCACCCAAACAGTAGATCCCATTTTAATTTTAGCATTAAAGAAATCGGGTCCAGCATCTGAATTTGGCAGACCAGGGTGTATTATCTCAAACGGTTCGTTATTGGTGGTGAAGAAATGATGCGTTTGATACAAACGATGCAACCACAGATAATGCAAAAATTCTTCGGACATAGTGAATGGTTTTGAACAGTAAGAATTTACCACATTCCAAAACACGATTCAAGTCATCAAAACAAAAAAATAAGGACATCGCAAAAAGCACCCCAACTCATGCTGCTTTGCAGATGTCCTTAAACAACTAAAAACTAACCGACAGAGTCATGACTAAACTACGACCTGGCGCATAAATAGGTTTTACATCTGCATCGCGAACAGAGCGATTTAAATGCTCGTAATAAGCCTGATTAAACACATTATAAATGCCTGCCGATGCGTTAAACCAACGTTTATGATAAGCCATTAAGGCATCAACCAAATAAAACGATGGCGAAACGGTTTCACCATAACTTGTTGCGATTCGGTTTTGTTGAGCCACATATCTAAGCCTCAACTCAGGAACAAGCGATTTCTTTACATAATGCCCCATCAAGGCAAATCGAATATCTAAAGGAGCCATCTCTGGCAATGCTTCGTTTAATGTCATATCCTCGCCTTGACTGTAAGCGACACTTAGTCGATGGCTCAAACTCCAAGGCAAAGCCTGCACCCAAACCGCTTCAAAGCCCACAACTGACGCTTTATCTACATTAACAAACTGACGCACACCAGGAGCTGTAGCCATTTTAGGTTTGAGATCATCACGTATGACAGACGAAATATAATTACTTAAATAAGAGCCAAAGCAAGTGAGCCCCACCTTTGTGGTTTTAAACTGCCAATCAAAGCTGACATCTAACTGATTATTAACCTCTGGATTAAGACTTGGGTTACCTATCATTTCGTAGGCATCTATACCAATAGGCAGGTAATTGATGTAGCGCTCGGCCAACCCACCACTACGCTGCGCCCGTCCTAACGAAAGTCCAGATGTGAAGTTATTAGACACATGATATTTCAAGCCTCCACTCACCGATGGATTTACTTGAGTGGCCGACATAGTTGGGTAGAGAGCTTCAAAACCAGAATCTGAATTACGACTATCAGCTTGATTAAGTTCGAGCCGACTTGACACAACAAAATCAAATAATGAACGCGTAAATTGATATTCACCAAAAACGGCATATTTAGAAATGATGGCCTCTTGCCAGACATTATCATACACTATTTTGCCAACATTGGGTCCCATTAAAAAGGTACGCGTACGAGTGCCATCAACCTCATCGAAACGAACATCAGACCCCGCAAACAAACGACTAGCATCCCAGCGCCACGCCCCTTCGGTACGTCCACCATAATTATACGTATCTGCAAGTGTTTGAGCACTGGCCATCTGAGGTGGTGGTTTATGGAAATTATCCATTGAATGGTTTACAGCGGTGAGATACAAAGAACTATTCCATTGATTAAGAGCAGAACCAACAAAACGAATTTGATGCTCGCCACTATACAACCACGTATCATCAGAGGTTAAATCCATAGGTAAGGATGGAAAATCAACACCCGAAGCCATATTATTAATGGCACTCATTTTAACATCTTGATGTGCGCTTAACTTCACCCCTAGTATTGCACCCAAACTAGAACGCTTGAAGTTTGCCAGTACATGATCGCCATTGCCATCAAGGTAATCCTTGCCCTGAGACAAAGATCCTAACAGCGTTAAGTTATAGTTTGGGTTATGAATAGACACCTTGCCTTCGGTGCGATAAATACTACCATTACTCTCGTAACTACCCGACAGACGACCTGAAGCCTCAGGTTTAGTGGTAAACACCAAAGGCTCGGACACAAAATTAATGGTACCTCCAAACCCAGCGCCATACCTAAGCGCATAAGGCCCTTTATAAACTTCCACTTTTTGAATGGTAGAAGTCGGCACTTGACTGGTTGGCGGATCCATACGATTGGGACAAGCCGCTATGGCACTCTGACTACCATTCATCACAATGTTTAAACGATCGTATTTAAAACCTCGCAAAACAGGATCAAACCCATATGAACCACTTTTTCTGATGACCGCAATCTCTGGCATTTGTGTTAACACCGCACCAGCATCAGAGGATAACCGATCTTGATATGAAAAATCCATTGGTCTATTGGCATCCAACCCACTGGAATGCAAACCAATAATGGTGACAGGGTTAATTTCTAAAACCACTTTATCACATTTAATAACCCCCTGTGCCAAAGCGTCTGATAAGCCCACACCTTTCAGCGTTTTAGTGCCGTAAGAGATATGCGACAGCTGAAGCTCATTAATGGCCGAAAGTTGCACATTAATCTCACCTAACTCATTACTAACGCCACTCTCCGAACCTTGCCTCCAATACATTTCACTAATAGGCTCCCCACTTGAGACATCAAGTACTTTTAGAACCTTACTATTTTGAGCCAAAACAGACGAGCCGTGTAAGCACAAAACCATCATTACAAACCTTAAAAAAGGAATGCCTTTATCTATTATTTTCATTGCATCAATAAAAAATGAACACACGCTCCCAATTAAAGCGTATGACTTTATGAATACTATACTCTTAATCTCAATAAAATAGAAACTTAACTAAGCAAGCATTAACAAGGCGGATGAAATACAGAAAAGAAAAAACCATTTAAGGTGCCCGCTTGATGATAAATAAATTTGTGAAGAGGGAAAAAACTAACAAATAGAGAAATAATAGAAATAGCTTGTGAAAATAGATTGATAGAAAAACACTTTTTCTCCAATTCATGGGATGCTTCTAAGGGTGCTTCCTGCGAGGATTGCGCCAAACGTTTTTTTAGCTGGCAACAGCCATGACAGGAGGAATTTTCAACATCTTTCTCTACACAGAGATTCTTAGCGATATAGCTTTGATTCATCTTAAAACTCACAAAAAT
>QKIO01000023.1 GCA_003251015.1 Bacteroidales bacterium | reverse complement strand
TTTTTTGATAGCAGCCGTTTCGGCTTCAAAGCCTGGTTTTTCAAGTAAGGCAAACATGTTCTTTTTGTATGCTTCTACACCTGGTTGGTCAAACGGATTTATTTCTAACATATAACCGCTGATGCCACAAGCTTTTTCGAAGAAATACATCAATAGACCAAGGTTGTACTCGTCAAGTTGAGTAATTTCAACCTGTATATTAGGCACACCGCCATCCACATGAGCTACTAACGTGCCTAATTCAGCCATTTTATTCACTTGGTCGATGCGACGACCAGCCAAGAAGTTTAATCCATCTAAATCGGCCTTATCGGTAGGTATTGCTACGGTATGATTAGGCGTTTTGATTTGAATAATGGTTTCAAAAATGTTTCTCACCCCTTCTTGAATCCATTGTCCCATGGAGTGCAAATCGGTAGAGAAATCAACAGCGGCAGGGAATATACCTTTGCCATCTTTTCCTTCACTCTCACCATAAAGTTGTTTCCACCATTCGCCTACAAAATGTAGTTTTGGTTGGTAGTTAACTAATATCTCAATGGCTTTCCCTTTGCGGTGCAGGGCATTACGAGTGGCTGCATAAATAGCCGATGGGTTGTTTTCGAAAGCAATATCTGGTGTGGTTGCTTTTTCCATTTCAGTAGCTCCAGCCACTAATTGACGGATGTTAAATCCAGCCACAGCAATAGGTAACAAACCAACTGGTGTAAGTACCGAAAAACGCCCCCCTACATTGTCTGGAATCACAAATGTTTTGTAACCCTCTTGAGTAGCTAAAGTGCGTAATGCGCCTTTGCTAGAGTCGGTAACAGCTACAATGCGTTCTTTGACTTCGGCAGTTGAATATTTACTTTCTAATAATTCTTTTAAAAGACGGAAGGCAATAGCTGGTTCGGTTGTAGTACCCGATTTAGAGATAACCACCACAGCAAACGACTTGTCTTTAAGTAATTGAAGCAATTCGTAAGTGTAATCTTCACCAATGTTTTGACCAGCATAAAGCATCACAGGGTTTTTGCGATCTTTTTGTAGGTAATCAAAACTGTTTGATAACGAGTCGATAACCGCTCTTGCGCCTAAGTAACTACCACCAATACCTACTACCACTACGTAGTCGGCTTTGCTGTTTAATTTAGCTGCTGTTTGTTCAATATCAGTAAATTCTGCATCGGTGATGGATGACGGAAGATTTAACCATCCCAAAAAGTCAGACCCTTTGCCCGAAGCTTGGTGCAACATATTATTAGCTGCAGCAGCCTCGTCTTTTAATTTATAGATTTCTTCTTGAGAAACAAATCCATTTACTTTTGATGAATTTATACTAAGTTTTGCCATCTTATTGAAATTAGTCAAATTATATAATTCTTATCTTAATTGTTCGGTAAGCAAACGAATCTCCATTGCTGGCGAGATGCGTTGGTAAATAATATTATAAACAGCCTCACAAATAGGCATGTTCACTTTGTATTTATCGTTTATTTCTTTGATGCTTTTGGCCGCGTAATACCCTTCAGCAATCATCAACATTTCTAGTTGTGCATATTTCACTGAATAGCCTTTCCCTACCATGGTACCAAAGGTGCGGTTACGGCTAAATTGTGAGTAACAAGTCACTAATAAATCGCCCAAGTAAGCCGAGCTTTTGATGTCGCGTGTGATGGGATGTACGGTATCTACAAAACGTTTAATCTCCTGAATGGCATTTGATATCAACACCGCTTGAAAATTATCGCCATAACCCAAGCCATGACATATACCAGAAGCCACTGCCATAATGTTTTTTATGACGGCCGAATATTCTGTGCCATAAATATCATCCGTTACCGAAGTCATGATGTATGGTGTTATCAATAAGGACGCAAATTGACGTGCTTTTTTAACATCCTGACAAGCTATGGTCAGATACGAAAGGCGTTCTAAGGCCACCTCTTCGGCATGACAAGGGCCCGAGATAACAGCTATCGAATCGGTTGGTACGTTGTAAAACTTACTAAAGTACTGACCAATAATTAGGTTTTCATCAGGCACCAACCCTTTGATGGCCGATACAACGTATTTATCTTTTAATGAAACATTCAAGGGACTCAACGCCGATTTTAAAAAGGCCGAAGGTATTGCAAAGATAAGAATATCAGATTGTTCAACCACCTCGTTAATGTCATCTGACAGGAATATTGCATCCGTATCAAAATCAACACTGGTAAGGTAATTAGGGTTGTGTTTTTTGCGTTTAAACTCTTGGATATGCGACGGGTCGCGGAAATACCAATTGATGGATGGTACATTATTCAAAAGCATTTTGGCAATTGCTGTAGCCCAGCTTCCACTACCAATTAATCCTATCTTCGATGTTTGATCCATGTAAAATTATTTACGTTTAAAATAAGGCGTAATACTCAGTTGGCATTTTTCCTATTTGGTTGACAACCAGTTTTTAACGTCGTCTTGAGATGGGTTTGTTAGTCCCAACTTATGTTTTTTATTCAAACCACAAATCTGTTGATGAAACTTATTTGGGTTTTCGTCTTTTAGGTCAGCTACTCTAAAAAATCCAGCTTTTTGAATCACGCCTATCCATTCTTCGGGTATGCCCATGGCTAAATAGAGGTCGTTACCATCTTTTTCTTGTTTTTTCTCAGGTCTCATCTGAGGAAAAAACAGTACGTCCTGTATCGATTGTGAATTGGTTAAAAACATCGCCAAACGGTCAACGCCAATTCCCATTCCTGATGTAGGTGGCATACCATATTCTAAGGCACGTACAAAGTCGGTGTCGATAAACATGGCCTCGTCGTCTCCTTTTTCAGAAAGTTTAAGCTGCGCTTGAAAACGTTCTAACTGGTCGATGGGGTCGTTTAGCTCCGAATAGGCGTTAGCCAATTCTTTACCGTTTACCATCAACTCAAAACGTTCGGTTAATTCAGGGTTGTCGCGATGTTTTTTACATAATGGCGACATATCCACTGGATAATCGGTAATAAATGTAGGTTGAATATATGTGTGTTCGCATTTTGAACCAAAAATCTCATCAATCAACTTTCCTTTACCCATCGAAGGTTCGGTAGGTATTTCTAATTTAGCACATACCTCACGCAAGCCATCTTCGTTCATGTGGGTGATGTCAAAACCTGTATGTTCTTTGATGGAGTCAATCATCGAAATACGTTTGAAAGGACGCTTAAAGTCGATGGTGTTTTCGGCATATTGCACTTGCGTTTTACCATGTAAATCAAGCACCACTGTTTCAAGCATTTCTTCAGTAAAATCCATCATCCACTTATAATCTTTATAAGCCACGTAGATTTCCATTACCGTAAACTCAGGATTGTGAGTACGGTCCATGCCTTCGTTTCTAAAATCTTTTGCAAATTCATAAACGCCATCAAAGCCACCAACGATTAATCGCTTAAGGTATAGTTCGTTAGCAATACGTAAGTATAATGGTATGTTTAATGCATTGTGTTGGGTAATAAACGGACGAGCCGATGCACCACCTGGTATAGCTTGCAAGATAGGCGTTTCCACTTCGGTGTATCCTTTGCTGTTAAAGAACTCACGCATTTTATTGATGATGCGCGTACGTTTCATAAACGTATCTTTCACGTGGTCATTTACAATTAAATCCACGTAACGCATGCGGTAACGCATTTCTGCGTCGGTAAAGGCATCGTAAGTCACCCCATCTTTTTCTTTTACAATAGGAAGTGGTTTGATGGATTTGGAAAGGATGGTTAGTTCTTTCACATGAACAGATGTCTCACCTGTTTGTGTTTTAAACACGTGTCCTTTTATACCAATGATGTCACCTATGTCTAATAACTTCTTAAACACAGTGTTATACATTGTTTTGTCTTCGCCTTCACAAATCTCATCGCGGTTCACATAAATTTGAATGCGTCCTTGTTTGTCTTTCAACTCCGCAAATGAAGCGCTACCCATAATACGACGGGTCATAATGCGACCTGCTATGCAAACTTCTTGAAGGTTATTTTTTTCTGGGTCAAAACTATCTTTGATGTCTTGTGAATGGTGGGTCACCTTATATTCATCCGCAGGGAAGGGGTTAATACCTAAATTCTGCAATTCTTTCAAACTATTTCGTCTGATAAGTTCCTGTTCACTAAGATCCAACGTGCTCATTTATTAGTCTATATTGATTACCCTGCCTGAAAAATTGACAGTTGTTATTATTAATAAAATGGAGTTTACCTCTTATTAAAGGCAAAAAACGTTGCAAAGATAATGCTTTTCGTGAAATGATGATAATTAGTGGCTCTAACTTACAGGAATTTGCCTTTTACAAATTAGAATACGCTCTCTAGTGTAATACAGACTAGAAAACTTTCGTTCGCACCCTTGCACGTATTAAACACAGAACGAAGGTATAGATAAGTCGTTTTAAAGTCCACTTATATTCGATTTCAACCGACTTTAATACGACTTTAGT
>QKIO01000264.1 GCA_003251015.1 Bacteroidales bacterium | reverse complement strand
AATGATCCTCGTAATGCTGGTCAACTACTATTATGGAATGAGGAGGGGGAAGAGCATTCGGGCAAGATTTATGCGTTAGCAGAAGATAAAAATGGATATGTATGGGTTGGTACAGAAAAGGGTGTTTTAGTATATTATAAGCCATGGGCTATTTTTAGCGAAGAAAAACCGTTAGCTACCCGCCCCAAGGTGGCTCGTAATGATGGAAGTAATTTGGCTGATTACTTGTTAGAGAACGAAAGTATCACCTGTATTTTTGTTGATGGCGCTAATCGGAAATGGATTGGCACAAAAAATTCGGGAGCTTATCTTGTATCGGAAGACGGCCTAAAAACCTATCAAACGTTTAATAAATCTAATTCGCCTTTACCATCTAATGAAATTACTTCAATAGCAGTGTCGCCAACTACTGGGGAAGTGTTTATTGGAACCACAATGGGTTTAGTCTCCTTTAAGGGTAATGCTACTGAAGGAGAAGCACCTGCGGATAAAATATATGCTTACCCAAATCCTGTGCGTGAAAATTTTAATGGTTTAATATCTGTTTTAGGCATGCAATCAGACAGTAATGTAAAAATCACTACCATAAGTGGCAAGTTAGTTTATGAGACCAGGTCGCTTGGTGGAATGGCTCAATGGGATGGTCGAAATATGGGTGGTGAAAAAGTTAAAACAGGTGTTTATATTGTGTATGTTGTTTCAGAAGATGGAAGTTCTACTCAAACAACAAAAATCATGATTGTTAGGTAGAAATAGTTACAGTTTTTTCAATGATTAGTTAGTATTATCGATGAATAAAAGGTGGATTTATCTTATTATAGTTTTAGTTGTATCTATCTTAGGACTAAGTGTTTATTTTATTAGTCAGATCGTTAATTACGATATCGAGCCTTTAAGCGCTGTTCCATCACAGGCAGCGGTTATTGTTCAGATTGATAATGTTGAAAACCTAAATCGTATTATTAAAAGGGATATTAATTATCAGTCTGAGTTTCTTAATTGGGACGTGTTAGGTAAGGAACTATTGTATCTAAGTGCTATTGATTCTGGATTTTTAAGCCATCGGCCAATATTAGATATCGTTAAAAATCAGCCTTTATATATTTCGTTGCATGCTCAAGGTGCTAATGACGTTAAAGCGTTGTATGTTTTAGCTTTAGCAAATAGAGGTCAAACGAATGATTTTCGAGATTTCGTAAAAAACACCTTTCTTCTTTCAGACGTATCTTATCAATCCGAATCGATCTTATCGCTGACAGATAGGCAATCTAAATCTACATTTTACCTCAGTATTCAAAAAGGATTACTTATTGCAAGTACATCACAAAAACTTATAGAAGCTTCAATAGATCAACTTCATGGAAGCACAAGTTTACTGGATGATGCTGGTTTTAAAGGTGTGTATAAAACAAAGGGAAGTAGTTCGCATATAAATATTTATGTCCAATTTAAATACTTAAATGAGTTTCTTAAACCATTTGTTTCACAAGGGTTTAAGCAAACTGGAGCTCAGCTTAATGAACAAGCAGAATGGGGAGAACTTGATTTAACCCTTAAACCTAATGCATTATTGTTGAATGGGTTTTTTAAGCCGTCATTAAATGGTTTGTATAGTTTTTTATTAAAAGATAGTAAACCGTCTTCTACATCAATCGAAAGTTTATTGCCGCGTGATACGCGGGCTTTTGTGTGGTTTAATTTTGATAGTGGTCAAAATTTTAGGACTAGGCTATTTAATTATCTATCATCTAATAAAATTCAAAACAAATACGAGCTTGGTTTGAGTGATTTTAAATCACAAAAAAAGGTTGATTTTGATAGTTTATTTTTTTCAACTATTAAAGGGGAGTTGGCCTTGGTTCATACTAGTTTTGTATCGCCAGATTCTATACCATCAGGTATCTTGATTCTTCCAATTGACAGTAAGTCGAATACCGAAAATGCTTTTAGAAAAGCGTTTGAACAAATTGATGCCAACACACTCACGCCGTTTTATCAATATAAGGTGGATGAACAAGTTTCGTTTTCTATTTATAAAGGCTTTCCAAATGGAATACTTGAGCATCTTTTATCACCTCTTTTTACTCAGGTGCCTTCTGCGTACTTTACTTATTACGAAAATAACCTGCTATTTTGTAATTCTATCAATCAGCTTGAATCCTTTATCTATTCCAATATTCTGAAGTCAACCCTTGTAAACACTAAAGAATACACGTCGTTTAAACAAAACTTTGCGCCTAACGATAACTTGTTTGCCTTTTGTAAAGGTGGGTTTGTTCCACATTATGGAAGTGTACTTTTTGATGGCTTGTTTGGTAACTTAAAATCTGAACAACAGGACAGTTTTAATAATTTTTATGCATGGGGTGCACAGTTATCAGGCATGGGTACCATGGTTTATACTACTTGTTTTTTACAATATTTGCCCAACATAGAAAATGAAGCGCGTACCATTTGGGAAAGTAAGATGGACACCCTAGCTATTACCAAGCCCACATTTGTTACCAATAAACAGACTCAAGAAAAGGAAGTGTTAGTGCAAGATGCTAATTACAACCTTTACCTCATGGGAGCTAATGGACGTATCTTATGGAAGAAAACCTTGGATGGTGCCATTAAAGGCGATATTGTTCCTTTAGCTGGTGATAGTCAATATCTTTTTAATACGGAATCTTCCATTTATCTGTTAAATAGTTATGGTAATAACGTGGGAAGTTTTCCGCTTCGTTTGCCATCGGCTGCCACCAATGGTTTAGCTTGTTTTAGTTATGATAAAAATGAAGCGCTTCGTATTTTCATTGCCTGCGAAGACAAACAAGTTTATTTGTATGATATTAAAGGTAATATAGTTACTGGTTGGCAATCGGAAAGGACAGAAGGTTTTGTTTACCTTCCAATTCAACATTTTAGAAGTAATAATAAAGACTACTTGGTTTTTTCTGATCAAATGAGATCTTATATTCTTGATAGGCAAGGCAAAGAACGTGTTGTGCTTAAAGGACAGTTTGTACCTAATCCCTATAGTCCATTTTTTATAGAAGGAAAGAACACAAAAAATGATGTGTTAGTAACCACCACCAAACAGGGTGCTTTGGTAAAAGTGGCTTTTAAAGATGGGTCTATTAATGAAACTGTATTACCCAATGTACAAGGCAAACATGGCTTTACGGCTATTCCTAACGAAGTGGGTAAGTTAAACTATTTGATCACTAGTTCGAACGGTTTGAGTTATTACGATTCGGCAGGACAATTGCTTTTTAGCAGGAATTTTGAAAATGAGATAGACCTGGCTGCAGATATATATCAGTTTAGCCAGACTGATATTAAGATTGGGGTTACAGAACTCAATAATGGACATATTTTCCTTATTAATGCTGACGGAACTAATTATAAAGGGTTTCCAATCAAAGGACGAAGTCGTTTTAGTATCGGTTTTTTAAAGGCATCCTCAACCAATTTTAATTTGATTGTGGCAGGTGCTAATAGTTATTTGTACAATTACGAGGTTGATTAATACTCTTGTTGTTATTAAGATTTATAAGCATGAAAAAAATCAAGATAGGTATTTTGGGCGTTTCTAATCATTTTATCAAACGCATTATATTACCAGCCAGCAGAATTAATACAATTGAAATATACGCTATTGCATCCCGTTCCAAGGCCAAGGTGGAGGCGGCCGCTAAGCTCTTTAATATTCCCGTTTGTTATGATGATTATCAGTCGTTACTAGATGATACAAACGTTGATATTGTTTATATCCCACTTCCGAATCATTTGCATGCCGAATGGATTAAGAAAGCGGCTGATGCAGGCAAACATATCTTAGCAGAAAAACCTCTGTGTTTAGATGCTCAACAGGCACAGGAAGTAATAGATTATGTGCAAGCCAAAGGGGTTCATCTCATGGAAGCTTTTATGTACAAATTTCATCCTCAATGGCAATTTGTACGCGACATTATTCGCACTAATAACATTGGCAAAGTGACTTATATACATAGTGCCTTTTCGTATACCAATACGTCGCCCACAAACATTCGTAATGTCAAAGCCTATGGTGGGGGTGGTTTGATGGATATTGGCTGTTATGCCATTTCGGTACCTCGCTTTATATTAGGTGAGGAGCCTATACGTGTAGTAGGTAATCAACTGTTTCATCCTGAGTTTGGTACCGATGTAATGAGCACGGGGATATTAGATTTTGGTAATTGCCAGGCTACTTTTACTGTTAGTACCTTATCTGAAGCTTTTCAAAAGGTGGATATTGTTGCTGAGTCGGGTGTTATTACTGTGCATTTACCATTTAACACCTATGCCGATGTGAAGGCTAAAGTTACTGTTAAGACTGCTTTAGGCGAGCGTGAGGTTTTTTTTGATGCTGTGGATCAATATGGACTTATGATTGAAGCTTTTGTTGCTAGTATTTATCAGGGTGGGTCTTTGCCCAGTTTG
>QKIO01000201.1 GCA_003251015.1 Bacteroidales bacterium | reverse complement strand
AATCCTCAATACCGTTTGGATATCATCCCAGCAAAAACATCATCTTATCCTTTGCGTTTAGGTTTTGATTTAGCAAGTGAGTTTGCTGCCATTGAAGATACTATATATGCTTTTAATAAGGATAAATATTTTTCAAGTGGTGCATTAGTAGCCCATCCAGTAGAAGGTGCTAATCACCACGGGGCAAGTATAAGTGGTAAGAAAAAGCTTTATTATACAGTTAAATCAGGTGATGCCTTAGGTCTTATCTCTTCATGGTATGATGTTAATGTGTCGGATTTAAAACGATGGAATAATATAAATAGAAACCTTATTCGTGTTGGACAACGTTTAGCTATTTATGTGCCATCTAATAAATCTGATTATTATTCTAAAATCAATAGCATGAAGCTGGCTGATAAACAAAGAGCTAGTGGTAATAGTGTTGCCGATAATGCAGCTGCTTCCTCTAAGCCTTCGAGTGCTGATGCTTCTTCCGATTATGTTTATTATACGGTACGTAGTGGTGATAACTTATGGTCTATAGCTCAAAAATATGATGGCGTAACCAACAAAGATTTAATGCATTTAAATAATATATCTGATGCTAGAAAAATATCAGTGGGGCAGAAATTAAAAATTAAACCCAAATCATAATTGTATTGTACTTCATGAATTTCTCCCTGATATGACATTGGTGGAGAAATTTTTGTTTTGTGCCGACAGTTATCCCATCGTTTTAAATATTCTTTCTACTTTCTCATCAAGAGTAATCATTAGTTAATGAAAAAACCGATTCAAATTTTCTTTTATTATTTGGTAATCGGAATCTTATCGGGTGTTGCATGGATTTATCTACCTAAAATTAATCCATCTCGCTTCTCGTTTTTTAAGCCTGATCAAGTTCAGATGGTGGACTCTCTTCTGTCAAACGATTTAGGACTTAGTGCCGATACAAGTTCGTTGAATCCTATGATAAGCACTTATGCGGATACTCTACCTACTGTTTTTTATGAGTCTGCACATCTTTCTTATTCATCTCGTTTTCTTAAAAGTTTGGAGTCAACTTACGCACAGATGAATGCGTCTGTAGATAGTAATTTCCTTGTGCGCGTTTTACACATGGGTGATTCACAAGTCGAAGGAGATCGCATCACGTCCTCCTTGCGGGAGCGATTCCAAGATCGTTTTGGAGGTAGTGGTCCGGGGCTTATTATCCCAAATGATCCATTTCGTCTTAATC
This sequence comes from Bacteroidales bacterium, assembly GCA_003251015.1. Lineage (GTDB taxonomy): Bacteria > Bacteroidota > Bacteroidia > Bacteroidales > Marinilabiliaceae > SZUA-582. The sequence goes on along the minus strand of QKIO01000201.1, from coordinate 3,230 downwards.
CATCAGTTACAATTTCAAATAGTTCGAATTGGCAATTGGCATATATTTACAATGCCGAACAGCGTGTAAAAGGACTGTCTTACGGTGTGTTAGGTGGTGTAGCCAAAGTGGTTCAATATGACGAGGCATGGTTTCAGGTTGGTGTGGCTAAATGGGCTGGTACACACACTAAAAATTACCAGCGTATCGGGCTTTTTATCGCGCCGCATGAAGAATCTATTGCGATTAAAGGCACTATTGGGACTACTATAGTTATTGCCGACTCGTTGAGTGGCACAACTGCTTTAACCGAAATAGCATGGCAATTTGCACAACTATCGCCAACATTAAAGTTAGAGTTTTCTGGAGCTGACGACTTAGTTGTTTTGGCATGCAGCCTTGATAGTACCTGTGGTGTGGCGGTTGATAATGTTGCCTTACGGGGTCAAAGTACCCCTTTGTTGAATCGCACAGATGGCAAGCTCTATCAAACAATGGCTTCTCAACTGAATGTAGGGTTGATTTTTTTTCAATTTGGCACCAATATGGTTCCTTTAAATGCATCTAACTATACTTTTTACAAATCTATTTTAGAACGTCAGTTTAGTCTTTTGATGCGGTTTTATCCAAATACGCCTGTTGTAGTCATTGGTGTAGCCGATGCTGCTGAATTTAAGGATGGACATGTGTCTGCTTTTTCACACATTGATTTGCTGCGAAAAGTGCAACGTGAGGCCGCGTTAAAATATGACTTTGCATTTTTTGATCTTTACGCCGCCATGGGTGGCAGTGGATCCATGGAGAAGTGGGTTAATTCCTCGCCTGCTTTGGCTTTGGCCGATCATATTCATTTTACACGACGGGGTGGTGATAAAGCTGCTGGATATATTTTTAATTCCTTAGTTCAGGTATTTGATAAAATTGATAGGTTGAATGTGCCTTTATCTACCGTAAATTTAATAAGCGATCGGTTGTTATGGTTGAATTGATTCCTTTTTTCAAACAGCAAACCGATGCTTTTTTATTTACGCAATTCGGTTTTTGGCTGTTCTTTGGGTTTGTGTTAGGCATTCATGCTATTGTGTATAAAAAACGATGGCTTCGAAGTGGATTTTTATATCTTGCTAGCCTCTTTTTTTATTATAAAACAGGAGGTTACTTTTTTACATTACTTGTTTTCTCTACGCTCATAGATTATTCCATAGGTATAGCCATGGGACATGCCGAGAAGAAATGGTACAGAAGGTTATTACTTATACTTAGTTTGTTTATTAATCTTGGTTTGTTAGCTTACTTTAAGTACGCTTATTTTGTAAGTGATAGTCTTAATGCCATGACAGGCAGTCATTTTTTTGTAAAAGATTATCTCGCAGATTTATTCAATTATTTGTTTGCTTTAGATATTAATTCGGCTAAAATTATACTTCCTGTAGGGATTTCATTTTTTACGTTTCAAACTATTAGTTATAGTGTTGATGTGTATCGTAAAGAAATCAAACCAGTTACGAGTTTGGTCGATTTTGGCTTTTATGTCTCTTTTTTTCCTCAGTTGATTGCAGGACCTATCGTTCGCGCTAAATCATTTATACCTCAGATATATAAATCATTTGTGCTTTCAGATAGATGGTTTTGGCAGGCGGTTCTATTTATTTTAGGAGGTCTGTTTAAGAAGATGATCATTTCAGATTATGTGGCTATTAATTTGGTAGATCCTATTTTTCTTAATCCAATGGGGCATTCCGGTTTTGAGTCGCTTATGGCAATTTATGGGTATGCACTTCAGATTTATTGTGATTTTTCTGGATATACTGACATTGCGTTAGGTGTCGCCTTGCTTTTGGGCTTCCACTTACCTGTTAATTTTAACTATCCCTATAAAGCAACTTCTCTTATCGATTTCTGGCGACGATGGCATATTAGTCTTTCAACATGGTTACGCGATTACCTATATATTCCTTTGGGTGGAAGTAGAAAAGGCTCGTTTCGCACCTATTTAAATCTTCTCATTACCATGATTCTAGGTGGTATTTGGCATGGTGCAGCTCTAAATTTTATTTTGTGGGGTCTATTGCACGGTTTGGGTTTGATCTTAAATAGGATGTTCGTTAGTATGTTTAAACCTCAAAAGAGTCCTATGTTGACTTTCTTTGGATGGTTTTTAACCTTTCATTTTGTTGTTTTCACATGGTTGGTGTTTAGACTTGATACGATTGAGTCTACTCAAATGATTTTATATCGGTTGTCGTCTATTTTCAATTTTAAGCAAATTGTTGATATCCTTGCTCTTCATCCTTATTTGTACTTTTTGTTATTAATTGGTTTTGTATTACATCTGTTGCCAACCAATTGGCATCGCCGAGGTAAATGTTCTTTTATGAAATGGCCTTGGTTTGGTAAATATGTGTGTGTACTTCTTTTTGTTGTTTGTCTTGTTTTGCTGCACGATACCAGTATTCAGCCTTTTATCTACTTTAGATTTTAGTTGGTCTGCCTGTCAATTTGACGTAGTTATTTATGCAGTACTACTCTAACGCACTGTTTATTTTATTTATTTTCAACGATATAAACTGTTAGTTGTTTTTAATGTTTTTCTGTTTTGTCAGTTTTATAAATTGGCAAATTTATTGCATGTTTGTTGTTAAATTAATCGAAAAAGTTATGTTTACATCTCCCTTGTTTTTTATTTTTATTTTCTTCGTTATTGTAAGTTGGGCTGTTAGTTCTAAACTTAAATCGAAGTTCAAAAAGTATTCAAAAGTAGGTCTTACTAATGGTATCACAGGCCGTGAAGTAGCAGAGCGTATGTTGCGTCAAAATGGATTAGTTGATGTACGCGTAGTGTCTGTTGCAGGTGAGTTAACTGACCATTACGACCCAAGCAAAAGGACTGTTAACTTAAGTCCTGATGTGTATAGTGGAAGTAGTGTGTCTGCGGCAGCTGTTGCAGCTCATGAATGTGGTCATGCCGTTCAACACGCAACTGGTTATGCCTTTTTGGAGTTTCGGTCTGCTTTGGTGCCTATTCAAAATGTGAGTTCTACAATTTTGAACTTTGTTTTTATTGCTATGTTTTTAGGAGCCTTCTTGTTGCCTAGTCTGATGCCTTTTGATTTAGCATTGCAAATTATCATCGTGTGTTATAGCATGTTTACCTTATTTGCTTTTATAACACTTCCTGTTGAAATTGATGCAAGTAGACGTGCATTAGCATGGTTAAGTACAGCGGGTATCACAAATCAACAAACTCAAGT
>QKIO01000104.1 GCA_003251015.1 Bacteroidales bacterium | reverse complement strand
TTTCTTAAACTATAACCTGGTAATAGATGGTTTGTTTTAAATCAAAAAAAGTAATTTCGCTAAAAATTAGTAACATGTCTATTTCTGTAAGTAAGGTAGTGAAGAGTTATGGCCTACAAAAGGCTGTTAATGAAGTGTCTTTCGACATTAAAGCAGGTGAGATAGTAGGTTTTCTTGGGCCAAATGGTGCTGGAAAATCAACCATGATGCGATTAATAACAGGTTATTTAACGCCATCGGCGGGTGTTGTAAAGGTCAACAACATGGATGTTTCACTATATGGCAAAGAAGTAAGGCGTAATATTGGTTATCTACCCGAGCACAACCCACTTTACTTAGATATGTATGTAAAAGAATACCTAACCATGGTGGGTGGCATTTATCAACTTCCCAAAGTAGCTGCCAGTGTAGCTAAAATGGTTGAGCTTACAGGTTTAGGCAACGAACAACACAAGAAGATTGAAGCCTTGTCTAAAGGCTATCGTCAACGGGTGGGCCTTGCACAAGCACTGATTCACAATCCTTCGGTATTGATTCTTGATGAGCCCACAACGGGGTTAGATCCCAATCAAATTATTGAGGTTAGAAACCTTATTAAAACCATTGGCAGAGAAAAAACCGTATTACTAAGCACACACATTATGCAAGAAGTAGAAGCGGTATGTGAGCGAGTGCTTATCATCAATAATGGGGTTTTGGTAACAGATCAAAAATCTGACAATTTAGCTTTTAGCAAAGTAAATACAGAATTAGTTGTAGATGTTGAATTTAACAATAGCATCAACATCAATTTACTAAACCAACTAGAAGGTGTTATTAAAACTGAAAACGTGGCCAACAATCAATACCGTATTTTCTCAACCACCAATCAAGACATAAGACCAGAGTTATTTCATCTAGCGGTAAAAGAGAATTTGGTAATTCTTTCCCTATCGCAACAAAAACAAGGATTGGAAGATTTATTTCATCAATTAACACAATAGACTAAGGCGCCAAACGAGTTATTAACCAACTCTCATCGCATTTTTTGTAGCTAAAACGATCGTGCATTCGATTAGCTCGTCCTTGCCAAAATTCAATGGCAGTAGGATGTACAGCGTAGCCTCCCCAATAGGATGGGCGAATAACGTTTTGTCCTTCAAATTTCTTCTCCACAGTTTTATATAAAACCTCTAACTCCTCATCGTCATGCACAATTTCGCTTTGTGACGAGGCCCAAGCGCCTAACTGACTTTCTCTGGGACGAGACTTAAAATAAGAATCAGATTCAGAAGCACTAAGCTTTTCTACTCTCCCTTCAATTCGAACTTGTCGTTCTAGCTCAGGCCAAAAGAAATTAAGTGCTACATACGCATTTGAGTTCATATTTAGCCCCTTCTGACTATTGTAATTGGTGAAGAAATTAAACGAACTATCGTTTACTTCCTTTAAAAGTACAATTCTACTAGACGGCCTACCATCGGCACTAACGGTAGAAAGCGTCATGGCGGTGGGTTCAAGACACTGAGATTGAACCGCTTCATTCAACCAACTTTTAAACTGGTCAAATGGATTAACCTTTAGATCATTAGAACCTAATTGCCCCTTATTGTACTGTTGTCTTATTTTTGAAATATCCTTCATAGTATGGAGTAACGTGCATAAAAACCAAGATGTAGCCTCTTTTGTTTTGTTGAGAAGAGCACAAGCTATTAAATAATTTCAACATTTTAAGTTTAAAACTGTTTCTCTTTTCAACACTAAAAAACAAAGGTAAAAGATGAAGATATATACAAAAACAGGTGACCGTGGCCAAACTGATTTATTGGGTGGCGTAAGAGTAGATAAGGATGATTTGCGTGTAGAGGTATATGGCACCTTTGACGAGGTTAACTCGTTTATTGGTTTGTTAAGAACCAAATTAGACCATAAACACGAGTGGCAAAACAACTTACATACCATACAAGTTGAGTTGATGAATACCATGTCTCACTTAGCAACACCACAAGGCAAAGAGAACTTAAACACATTGCCATTGCCAGATGGGATGGATGTATTTTGCGAAAAATGGATTGACGAATTAGAAGGGAAGTTAAGTAGCAGATCTGAATTTTTTGTTCTGCCGGGTGGCAATGAAGTGTCTGCCTTGTGTCATGTGGTTCGTTCGCAGCTGCGCAGAGGCGAGCGTAATCTGATTACCTTACATAAACAAGAACCAGTCAATCGTTCCATTTTGTTTTTTGTGAATCGTTTGTCTGATTTATTTTTTAGTCTGTCGCGTGCGGCCACCGAAGAAGCTGGTTTAACAGAAGAAAAGTGGAAGGCTTTTCTTTTTCAGAGAGAAGCATAGGTTTCGATGCTCAAAAAATGACGTATTAATTTTCTATTGACAAAGGAGGGTTTAACTTTGCATCAAATATTAAAAGGATGATAGAAAAGAAGAATTGTAGACAAATTGGGGTGCTTGTTAAGGTACATGGCATTAATGGCGAATTCGTTTTGCGTTTGTTTGATGAGTTTTCAATGGATGATATCCAGTTTAAATTTCTTCTTTTAGATATTGATGGCGGTTTAGTTCCCTTTGAAGTGGAATCTACACGTGAGAAAAATGGCAGTGACGTATTGGTTAAGTTTGCTCCAATAGCAGGCAATGAGGATGAATCACGTTACATAGATTCACCAGTTTATGTTAACAAAACAGATATCATCGAAGCCGAAAAGGCTGAAGGTTTTACCACTTATCAGCTTATTGGTTATAAAGCTTACGACGAAAGAAGTGGCTATATTGGTGTGATTGACTCTATTCGTGAGATTAAAAACAATCCACTTTTCGAACTAATTGGTCCTGATGGTAATGAATTTATGATACCCATTACTGAAGATTTCATCAAAGAAATTGACGACGAGAAAAGAGAAATACATTTTGATTTACCCATAGGTTTGGTAGATTTAGATGGCGTTGATGATGACGAGGAGGAAGAAGAATAAATAGATATAAACAAAAAAAGAGAGTCACAAGGCTCTCTTTTCTGTTTTACTTAATAGGTCTTTCCACTGCTCGATGATGGGTACCGAGGTGCCATCTTCTTTATTAATGGCAACCATTACTGATTTGCAGATGGCTTTCGTTTGTTGCGTTTTTTCATCAAACAGATGTTGCTCCATTTTCAAACTTTTTGTACCTACACTAAGAGTACAGGTTTTAATAACAATATTATCCATCAAAAAAACGGGCACAATAAAGTCTGTATTAATATTCACAACAATAAGTGTTTGTTCGCCTTCCCACAGTTTATTGGTGAAGGTGTCACGCAGATAATGCATTCTACCAACGTCAAAGTATTCTTGTATAATGGCGTTATTGGCATGGCCTAACATATCCATGTCATTAAAACGCAATTGAACAGGCGTAATGTGTTGAAATAATTGTGTGATTTCCATCGTTAGTCGCGAATAATTGTTATTTGTCCTCCTTTGCCAAGTTTAAGAATGCTTGATTGAGCAGAGGCTTGTTTTTCTTCTTGTCTATAAGTAACCACATAATCCACACCTTGTTTAATCACATCAGGTATTAAGCTAAATAAAGTAGCCGTTTCTTGTGTGTGTAAATTAGCAGAAGTAGCAAGTATCGGTTTTTTAAAACGCGCACACAATTCTTTTGAGAATTTTTCTTCGGTGATGCGAATGCCAATACAACCATCCGAATCTAATGCCTGAGGAGCCAAATTTTTAACATCTTCATATATGATGGTTAAGGGTTTGGTAGTTAAATCGGCCAAGTCAAAAGCCACTTCGGGTATGTCGTTAACGTAACCTTGTAATTTAGCCGTTGAGTCTAACAATACAACCCGCCTGTTTGCATGAGGCGTATTCTTTAGTGTGTCAATTTTTTTAAGTGCTTCGGCATTGGTGGCATCACAGCCAATGGCCCAAATGGTATCTGTGGGATATAAAATAAGTCCACCATTGCGCAATACGTCAAGGGCTGTTTTTAAGTCGTCGTGCATGATTATTTGTTTTGGTGCAAGATAATAAACATTCTAATAGCCTAATAATTAAAGAGGGGTGGTATCATCACTTCAAAGCATCACCTCATCAAACAAAAAAAGCTGGAAGTAGAGTACGTCCAGCCTTTTTAGTTAAAAGATTTGCTTATACAGCTACATCAAAATCGCGAAGTGCATCGTTAAGTGATGTTTTCTTATCGGTTGATTCTTTACGCGTGCCAATAATTAGGGCAGCAGGAACTTGAAACTCGCCAGCAGGAAATTTTTTGGTGATGGTACCAGGTATCACTACCGAGCGAGCAGGCACATAACCTTTATATTCTACAGGCTTGTCACCTGTTACATCAATAATTTTTGTTGATGCCGTTAACACCACGTTAGCGCCTAATACCGCTTCTCTTCCTACACGGATGCCTTCTACAACAATGCAACGAGAGCCAATAAATGCGTTATCTTCAATAATTACTGGAGCTGCTTGAATAGGTTCTAACACACCACCAATACCTACACCACCACTTAAGTGAACATTTTTACCAATTTGCGCACAGCTACCAACAGTAGCCCAAGTGTCAACCATGGTACCACTTTCAACGTGAGCGCCAATATTAACGTACGAAGGCATCATAATAACACCAGACGCTAAATACGAACCATAACGCGCTACAGCGTTAGGCACAACACGCACACCTAGTTGCGCATAATTTGTTTTAAGTGCAATTTTATCGTGGTATTCGAATGGTCCCACTTCAATGGTTTCCATTTTCTGAATAGGGAAATAAAGAATCACGGCTTTTTTAACCCACTCATTAACAATCCACTCATCGCCATTTGGTTCGGCAACACGTAACTCTCCTTTGTCTAAAAGCTCAACAACCTTTCTAATGGTATCAAGTGTTTTAGTATCTGTTAATAGACTTCTGTCTTCCCAAGCTTGTTCAATTATTTTTTTTATCTCAGTCATTTTACCAATGTTATATATTTCTGGACACAAAAGTAACATGAAAAAATAAGTTTTCGAACTAAAAGCGGATAGTAAACTCCTTTTTACATAAAAATGGTAATAAAAACACCCTAATACTTACGTTCGTTTATTAGAATACCCTTTTCGTTCCAGATAGACCAAGTGCCGGTTTTTACCCCTTTGTTATAATGCATCTGATAACGTTGGGTGCCATTATCATCCCAAATACACCAACTACCATGTTTAACATCGCTAATATATCGAGCTTCGCCAATTTTAGTGCCTTTCTCATTCCATGTTATCCAGGTGCCATCCATTTTGTTTTTCTTAAACCAGCGCTCTTCTTGTTTATGACCAGTATCAAAATATAACAGTGTAATGCCATCCTTTTCGCCCAAAACCACAGTCATTTCTACCCGTTTATTACCCGACGGATAATACTCAATATAAGTACCTGAATACAAAGCATCATTGTGGGTATAATATTTTCCATCCTCTTTTAGAATAAGTTGTGCAGAAACCAGAACCGATAGATGAATAAACAATGTGAGTAATAAAATATTTTTCATAATTAGACTAAATATTTGATCAATTAAAATAATCCTTATACGTATTAAAAGCACTAAGCTTTATTAAGTATAAGAGCAACAAACATAAAAAAACCGCTCAATAACAGAGCGGCTGAGAAGAAAAGGATAGGTAAATTATTTATTAGCAGTCTTTAAATTTAGGTTTAAAGTATGCATTTCATTTTTGTTGATGTTGATGTTTCTTGACTCGCTGTTTTCATAAGAAATATACGAGGTAGACACCTTATAAGCCCCTGGACTTACGTTGTCGAAGCTAAACTTACCATCAAAATCGGTGTAAGTTTTAAGTTTACTTCCTTCAAGTTGAACTTCCACACCCACAAGTGCTTCTCCAGAATTCTGATCAACAATAAGGCCTGTGATACTTGTATTTAAGTCCATGGCTTCGTTATTGTTTTTTTTTGAGTTTTTAAAACTGCTTAAACCCACAAAAAGTAATACGGCTAATAATAGTACTTGAGCTTTCATATGTTTGAATTTTTAAATTTCATATTTGATTACAGTACAAACATACTGCATACATGTTACTCCATTGTTAAATTCAACTTATGCCTTCGTTAAATGTGTAATTTGTTTGCTTGACTAACGAGCCTGCTTTTTATAACTTCATAGGAAATATCCATTTTATGAAGTCTTACCTATCCTATTATTACCATGCGCTAATAGACCTCATCTATCCAAAGTTATGTGTGGGGTGTGGTACTTCATTGCTAGCTAACGAACAAGAAGTATGTAAAATGTGTTTTAGGAAACTCCCGCTTACGGGTTACGAAAACGTGCCTACGGACAATGCCGCCGCTCGCCAGTTGTGGGGTAGAGGACATTTTGAACAGGTTATAACCATGTATCATTTCGATAAAGGTAAGATTGTTAGACAATTAATACATTCGTTTAAATATCGAAATAATCAGTCTTTGGCTGAACTTCTAGGTCGAAAAGCAGGATTGTTGTTAAAAGAAAAGGGTGGTTTTGCATACGATATTATTATGCCTGTGCCCTTACATCCTCACAAAAGAGCTTTACGAGGTTATAACCAATGTGAATTAATAGCTAAAGGACTAAGTGAAGTGTTAGGTGTTGAAATGCAGAAAGATAATCTACACAGATCTAGCTTCACATCCACCCAAACTAAAAAAGGAAGGTATGATAGATGGGAAAACGTGAAAGATGTGTTTGCCTTGACCGACTCATCCCTTATTCAAAACAAACATATTTTGCTGGTGGATGATGTATTAACCACAGGCGCCACCATAGAAGCCTGCTTACAGGCGCTAACAGCCAAGGGTGAAGTGCGAGTGAGTGTGTTTGCCTTAGCCAGTGTTTAATTTAAACTGCGAGATCTGTTAAAGGCGTAATACAAGGTGAAAAATAAGTTGCTATTGTACTGACCAGGTTCATTACTCAACCAATGTGCTTTGGGGTCGTAAACAGGTATTTCGCCGTTGAAAGGTATGCGAATGCGGTTGATAGAGTATGACATACGCACATTCACCCATGCTCGTTGCGAAAAATAATAGTTAAAACCCAATAGAGTGGCCCATTCTATATTTTGAAACGGAACGGCCGTTGCTTCAGGAATTTTTACTTGGTCTTTAGCTTCATAGGATGAAATGAGTGAGCCAATGGAAATACCACCTTCTAAGGAGAAAGCGTTAAATTTATACACCCCCAAAAGTGGGAATTGGATATAACCTAAACTGACTTTATAATCATCAAAATCGCCTTCATCGGGCTTAGGATATTTGCGTGCGCCCTTTTGAGTATAAGTAATTTCACCTTGAACATCCCAATGACTATCTATTTCACGAATGACAAAAGCCCCAAAGTTAACGCCCGGTTTATTAAAACCTGTGTAGGTATCGCCATCTATCTGTGAGAAAGTGACCCCAGCCAGAGGACCCGCAATAAAATCTTGCGCTGCGCTAGAAGTATAAAACAGAAAAATGCTAACAATAATAATGAGAAGATGTCGATACATAGGGTTTATTTTTGTTGTATTAACAAAGGTAATAATTGGTTCATCCCCTCCACGGCCTTTTGAGTTATGTGAGTTATTTTAGAGTCTTTAGCTGCATTGGGTTGAACAGGATCTATAATGTAGATAGGCGTTTCTGAAGGCGCATAATGCATTAAACTAGCTGCCGGATATACATTGAGCGAAGTGCCAATGATTAAAACCAAATCGGCATTGGCCATGATGTCGGCAGCCTGTTCAATGGCAGGTACCATCTCGCCAAACCACACAATATGAGGACGCAACTGAGAGCCTTTCTCACATTTATCACCTAGGTTAAGTTGCCAACCATCTAAATCATAGATTAGTGATTCGTCCATACTGCTACGTACTTTTTTTAGCTCACCGTGTAAATGAAGTATCTGGCTGCTCCCTGCTCGCTCGTGTAAATCATCTACGTTTTGAGTGATAATATGGACGTCAAAATACTGCTCAAGTTTGGCCAAGGCAAGGTGTGCGCCGTTAGGCTTGCAAGTTAAGAGTTGCTTTCGGCGTTGGTTGTAAAAGTCGAGAACTAATTTAGGGTTTGCATGCCAACCTTGTGGAGTAGCCACATCTTCGATGCGATGCTTTTCCCACAATCCATCTTTATCTCTAAACGTACTAATGCCACTTTCGGCACTGATGCCTGCACCTGTTAATACAATTAGTTTTTTCATGATGAAGTAATTTAGTGAGTTCTATTAAACTTCTACAGGAGCATCTTTATACGTGAATTTAATGTCTTTTACTGCCAATTGAAGCGTAGTAAGGCCATTAAACGAATTTTCTTCAATGTTATAACACACATCAAATGGCTCATTAGATTTAACTTTAGCCAAAAAACCACCTAACGAAAAACCAATACCTTGTTTGATAGATGCCGAATGTTCTTCTATCACCTCTAACTTTAGGTGATTATTATCTTTACCCACATTTTTACTGGTTCCATAATCAAACACACGGGTGGATACAAAAACAGGTTTCATATTGCCAGGGCCAAAGGGCTGAAACTGTTTTAAGATACGAAAAAACTTACTGTTAATATCTTTAAGGTGTAAGTACGAATCAATCTCAATATTAGGAATGGTTTGTTCTGGCAAGATGTTTTCTTGAACATAGTTTTCGAAACGTAACTTAAACGCCTCTATATTTTCTAACTTAAGCGTTAATCCTGCCGCATACATATGTCCGCCAAAATTCTCAAGCAAATCACTGCACGACTCAATGGCTTTATACAAATCAAAGCCATCTACCGAACGAGCACTACCTGTGGCAAACCCTTTAGACTCTGTGAGAATAACCGTTGGACGGTAAAACGATTCCGTAAGCCGAGATGCCACAATCCCTATCACCCCTTTGTGCCACGTTGGGTTAAATAGCACGGTTGACATCTTTTTTTGTTCCTGAATGTCATTATTTATAGTGTCGTAGGCCTCTTGTGTGATGTTGCGGTCTAGGTCTTTACGCGTTTCATTACTCACATTAATCTCCTCACACATTCGTTTGGCACTTTCTTCATCAGTGCTGATGAGCAAATCAACGGCGTCTCTTCCTGTATCAATGCGACCGGCAGCATTGATGCGAGGGCCAATTTTAAAGATGATATCACTAATGGTCATTTCGTGATTTTCCATTCCCGATATTTTAAGAATGGCCTTTAGTCCAACACACGGATTGGTGTTTAATTTTTGAATGCCGTAGTAAGCAAGTATCCTATTTTCGCCCACAATAGGTACAATATCAGCAGCAATACTCACAGCTACTAAATCAATAAGGTCGTAGAGTTGAGATTCTTTAAAGTCGATGAAACGACAAAAGCCTTGCATCAATTTAAATCCTACGCCACAACCACTTAAGTTCTTATCAGGGTAGGTACAGTCGTGACGTTTGGGGTCGAGACAAGCTGCGGCTTGTGGCAATTGATCGCCCGGGGTATGGTGGTCGCAAATAATGAATTCAACACCATGTTCTTTGGCATATTCCACTTTTTCAACCGCTTTGATGCCACAGTCAAGTGCAATAATCAGTTTTATGCCGTTGCTAATGGCATAATCAATGCCTTTATAGCTTACGCCATAACCTTCTTCATATCTATTGGGAATATAATATTCGAGATTAGAGTAGTGGAGATTTAGGAACGAATAAACCAATGCCACGCTAGTAGTGCCATCCACATCATAATCGCCATAGATAAGTATTTTCTCCTGTTTGTCAAATGCTTTAACAATACGGTCAACGGCCTTATCCATGTCCTTCATTAAAAAAGGATTGTGCAAATCGTTGAGCTTGGGGCGAAAAAACGCTTTAGCCTCATCATAGTCTTGTACACCACGCTGAACCAACAAATTAGCTAATACCGGATTAATATTTAGTACCTCTGACAGATGTTCAACTGTTTTAGAATCACCTTCGGGTTTTACGCTCCACCTTTTTTCCATGCTCTTTTTGCCCTTATCTGAGCATAAATATTTTTAAATTTATTGGGATTACAAATATAGATTTAACAATTGTTAATAAATAATTATTTTTTGCTTTTTAATCTAAATATCCCGTCCAGTCTTACATTTTGAGTGCTAAATTAAAGATTTCAGACAGCTTCTGGAGTAAAATTTTCTGTACTTCATCCATATTTACTTTTTTACCAATTTCTTTTTCTAGGGAGGTAACACCTTTGTCAACAAAACCGCACGGATTGATGTGGTTAAAATACGATAGATCGGTATTTACATTAAGCGCAAACCCATGCATTGAAACATACCGACTAGCCTTAACGCCAATAGCGCATATCTTTCGAGTCTTCCCTGGTAGATTGGCATCAAGCCAAACACCTGTAGAGCCTTCTAGGCGAGTGCCCGTTATGCCGTATTCAGCAATGGTTTGTATGATGGCTTCTTCTAGCTTTTCGATGTAACTTTTAATTTGCAAACCCATGGTTTCTAAATCAAAGATGGGATATCCCACTATTTGACCCGGCCCATGATAAGTGATGTCGCCTCCTCTATTACTCTTGTAAAAGGTTGCGTTGATTTGTTTGAGAAACTGCTCGTTGATGAGCAAGTTGTTGGGTGTACCGCTTTTACCCAAGGTGTACACATGAGGATGTTCTACAAATAATAAGTAATGGTTAACATCTTTAAGTGACTGTGGATGCTCTCTGTTATATAGTTTGGTATCTATGGCCTGATTAAACAGTGTTTCTTGATAGGTCCATACTTCTTGATATTCTTTTAAACCTAGGTTTTCGAAAATGGTCGTGTTTGGCATCATAGCTGGCTATTTTAATGCGTTAATATGGTTTTCGGCATGGTACGACGAGCGCACAAGCGGCCCACTCTCAACATATTTAAATCCTTTTTGTAAACCCAAGGTTTTATACTTTTCAAACTGTTGAGGTGTGATGTATTCACTAACGGGCAGATGCTCTTTACTAGGTTGAAGGTATTGACCAATGGTCAATACTTTAACGCCTACAGCAATTAAATCATCCATGCTTGCCAATACTTCTTCTTCTGTTTCGCCCAAGCCAAGCATCATACCCGATTTAGCCACCATGCCACCATCAGCAATGTGTTTTAGCACCTTAAGGCTCAAGTCGTATTTTGCTTTGGTACGAATGATAGGTGTTAGACGACGTACCGTTTCAATATTGTGCGAAATAACTTCTGGTTTAGCATCCATCACCATGGTAATTAAATGATGTAAACCGTTGAAATCGGGAATAAGAACTTCCATGGTCGTATCTGGATTTAGTTCTTTTGTTTTTCGTATGGTCTCGGCCCAGATGGCTGCACCACCATCTTCCAAATCATCCCTATCAACCGAAGTAATAACGGCATGACGGAGTTTCATAATTTGAATGGAACGTGCAATACGCATTGGTTCTTTGGTATCGGGCGCATCAGGCTTACCCGTTTTAACATTACAAAACTTACACGAACGCGTACATATATCACCCAAAATCATAAATGTAGCCGTACCATTAGACCAACACTCTGCAGCGTTAGGACATTTACCGCTGGTACAAATGGTGTGTAACTTATTGTCTCGTATGGTTTTATTCATCCAGCTATAATCAGCTGTATTGGGCAATTGTATCTTAAGCCAATCGGGTTTGGCGACTTTACGTTGTATGTTTTCCATGTTGCAAAAATAATGGTCTTGTTTGAAATGCAAACCTTTATAATGGTTATGCTTAGGATTTAAACAGTAGAGTAAATGCATTGTTCATTATTTAACCGTTTGACGATAATGCGGACAAATAAACACTTAACAAAACCACTCATACATATTGAATAAAGGAGATTTTATGAAATTAATCATCTTTTCAAATAATTAACACTATAAAAAAAGGTGGTAGAAGGTGAAATGTATATAAATGCTTTATATTTGTAGAAACATAAAAGACCTAGTGACATGAAACATATTTTAAAAATAGCAAGTTTTGTAATGCTTGTGGCAACCCTAGCTTCTTGTGCAGGAGGTGGCCAATCAAATCAATCAACCGATCTAAAAAAAGATAGTCTGGAAAAAAGTGTACGTGAGTACGTTTATCCATTGCCATCGTCGTTTGAAGTAACCGAAATGCTTAATCGTATTGAAGCGGCTTATATTTTAGGTCTTTCAAACCCAGCTTCTAACGTAGACAAATATTTTACGGCTAAGAGTCAAGCTTTAAACTTAGGTGTTTATAGTGCCGACTTGAGTTATGCCAGTACATACAACCAGAAGCAAGAAACCGTTGAGTTTATGAATGCTTCGAAAAAACTAATTGAAAAATTAGATATCACAGCTGCTTTAGACCCTCAGATTTTAGAGAATATTGAGAAAAACCTTGAGAACAAAGATGAGTTAGTAAACTTAATCACCAATTCGTTTTATGATACTTATGAGTATCTAAACAAAAACGAACGTACTTCTGTTTCAATGTTGGTTTTGGCAGGTAGTTGGACAGAGGCATTATATATTGCTACTCACATCACCGAAGATACATTTAACAACCGTGAGATGGTTAAAATTATTCTTGACCAGAAAGAACCATTGGTGAAATTAATGGCCATCTTAGCCGAGAATACAACCGATGTGGATGTGCAAAGTGTTTTAGAAGATTTGAAAGATGTACACAGCATTTTTATGCAAGTAGAGACTGGAAGCATCACAGAATCTCAAGTTAAAGCTATCGCTGAAAAAATTGCTATTGTGAGAGAGAAATTCATTTCGTAACCTTACAAAATATAGAGTTAGTAAAAAGGGGCTCATATAGCCCCTTTTTTTATAACAAAAACAAAAATATCATTCATTAACAACCCATAATACCTTACAAATGAGTGAACTATTTCTTGATGCCTTGATGCAAATCTTTGCTCTACTAACCGACATTAGGGTAGAGCAGAAAACGGGTGAAGGACGCTTGGAAGTGAAAAGTTTTTTGGCACGTAACTTTAACCACGACTTTGTGGAGCAAGCTTTGGAGCGTTATGATTTTTATTTAAACAAATATCATAAAAATTCCTATAGTCACGATTTGAATGCCCGTGAGGAACAATCATCTTATAACTTAAGTAAGATTATAACCATCTGCAACGAGTTAAATAATGAGTTGGAGCAAGAAACAAAGTTTATCTTACTTACCATCATGCTTAACTACATTGTACACGATGGTGTGGTGACCTCTGATGAAGAACTTTTTATTGATACCCTTGCCGACAACCTAAAAATTAGCAAAGAAGAATATTCAAACCTTAAAAATTTTGCCATTCATGACGCTTTGGATGTAGAAGACAAAGAAAGTATTCTGCTGATTAGTGGTGAACAAGAGAAACCTAACGAAAACATCAAACATATTTACAACCCTAAGCAACAAGTTGAAGTTTGGGTGTTGCATTTGAAGAGTCCAAATATCTTTATTTTTAAATATTCGGGAAGTAGAAACCTGTATCTCAACGGACATATTGTAGAGCAAAATAGAGCTACAGCGTTTCCTGCAGGGGCGGTGATTAAAACATCACGCATGACACCTGTATATTATGGTACGGTAGCCGAAAAATTTATTGCTCGTACCGATCATGGCCGCATTCTCTACCGTGCCATTGATGTATCCTACAAATTTAGTCATAATCAAATAGGTATTCATCCCTTTAGTTTTACAGGCCGCTCTGGTCAGCTAGTAGGTGTGATAGGAGGCAGCGGAACAGGTAAATCAACATTACTTAATGTACTCAACGGTAATTTAAAGTTAGAAGATGGAACCATTACCATCAACGGCTATGACTTACATGCAGAGAAAGATGATTTGCATGGAGTCATAGGTTACGTACCTCAGCAAGATTTACTTAAAGAGGAATTAACCGTTTTTGAGAACCTATTTTTTAATGCACAGCTGTGTTTTAGTCAGATGACTAAACCTGAAATAGCCAAAGTGGTTGAAAAGGCTTTGAACGACTTTGATTTGGTGGAGGCACGTGACCTAGTGGTAGGCTCGCCTTTAAACAAAATATTGAGTGGAGGTCAGCGTAAACGGTTAAATATTGCCTTAGAGCTTATTCGTGAACCATCGGTACTTTTTGTGGATGAACCCACTTCTGGGTTATCATCCATGGACTCAGAAAAAGTTATGGTATTACTTAAACGACAGGCATTAAAAGGTAAGTTAGTATTTATTAATATCCATCAACCCAGTAGTGATTTATATAAATTAATAGATAAATTATTAATTATTGATAAGGGAGGCCGTATTATTTATAACGGCAACCCCATGGACGCCATTGCGTACTTTAAAAAGATGGCGAATTATGTAAATCCTGATGAGCGTGAGTGTTACGCTTGTGGTAACGTACAAACAGAACAGCCATTACGTATTATTGAGGCGAGAATGGTAAATCCCTACGGTAAACTAATTCGTCAGCGAAAGATTCTTCCTGAGGAGTGGTATGCTAGTTATGTAGAGAATTTTGAGAAACGTTTTGAGTGGAAAACCAAACGTCATCCTGATAAGAAGGAGAAGTTACCATTTAATATGTACAACATACCTGGACGATGGAAACAGTTTAAGATTTATCTACATAGAGATGCCCTGTCTAAATTAAAAGACCGTCAATACCTATTAATCAACCTACTTGAAGCGCCAGTACTGGCATTTATATTAGGATTCTTTACCAAATACATTAGTGGTAGTGCCACCGATGCATCTGCGTATCTATTTGGCAAAAACGTAAACTTACCAGCCTACCTATTTATGTGTGTGGTGGTTTCGTTATTTATGGGTTTAAATGTAAGTGCCGAAGAAATCATTAAAGATCGTCGTTTACTTAAACGTGAGTCGTTCTTAAACCTGAGTCGCTTTAGTTTTTTAAATAGTAAGATTGTCATTCTGTTTGGCATATCAGCCATTCAAACCCTGAGTTTTATACTGATAGGCAATTACATACTTGAAATTCATGGTCTCAACTGGAGTTATTGGATTATACTATTTAGCACTGCGTGTTTTGCTAACATGTTGGGTTTAAACATCAGTAGTGGTCTTAATTCAGTGGTTTCAATTTACATTCTTATTCCGCTTATTTTGGTGCCTCAGCTACTATTTAGCGGCGTTATTGTGAGTTTTGATAAATTACACCGGTCAATTGCATCAGAAAACTACGTGCCCCGCATTGGCGATTTGATGGTATCACGATGGGCGTACGAAGCCTTAGCAGTTAATCAATTTAGGTACAACGATTATCAGACCTACTTTTTTGATATTGAAAAAGAAATTAGTCAAGCGTCCTACGAATCGAGTTTGTTGATGCCCGAGTTAGAGAAGTTAAATTTTGAGTGTAAAGATTACTTAATCAATAACGACAAAAAACAGTTAGCCGCTGCATCCATCAAACTTTTCACAGAGTTAGACAAGATAAATGGGAAAAAGATAGCTCGCTTTTCATCCATTGAACGCTATATGGTGGCCAAAAAGAAATATTCGTTAGAAGATTTCGAACGCATAGACGCCTTTTTAGACAAAGCACAAAAAGAAAAGCGTGACCAATATCGCCGTTTATTGTTAGAGAAAGACTCGTTGTATCGTCATCTCATTTCTAAATTTGGTTCTAAAGAGGCATTCATGGCCTTTAAAGATAAATATCAGAACGAAGCGCTTGAAGAGTTGGTGCTTAACAAACGTGAGTTTAAACAGATCGAAACCAGCGGGAAACAAATTATTCAGATCAAACACCCCATCTACAAAGACCCCGTGTCTGACTTGGGACGGGCGCATTTTTATGCGCCTGCCAAACGGTTCTTTGGGTTGGTTATACCCACGCCCCTATTTAACATGCTAAACATATGGGTATCTGCCCTACTGCTTTATGTGGCATTGTATCTTGATATTCTGCGACGTATTATTAATTACTTTGAGACCTTTAAACTACGTCAGCTAAACAAACGCCTACAGAAACTTAAAACGTAGAAGAAGTGAGGTGATTTCCTGACGGTGGAGTCATAAGTGTACGAACAAATTTTAAAATAGATAAACTCAATTAATGCTACGTTTGTAGTTGCAAAACAGAAACAAGCATTATGCACTTTACTATGGGAACAAAATTAGGCAAGCAATCAGTACTGCGTGTATTTAAGCCGATAGTAGATTTGATGCCACACTCAGTTTTGAGAAGAGGTATTAAAAAGTATAAACCAAATAAGAGCTGTTCTGTATATTTTACATACCACCAATTGGTGAGTATGATGTTCGGACAGCTGAATAAGTGTTATTCTTCACGAGAGATTGATATGCTATCTATTACTGGAGCTTATACGAAGAACTATAAGTAAGACAAAGCACTGCTTTGGTCATTTTGTAACCCTGATGGGGATTGCCTTACTCAGTGCATAAGACTTGGCTACATTGTAAATGAATCAAAATTTGGAGTGCGAACAGCTGGAAAAT
>QKIO01000358.1 GCA_003251015.1 Bacteroidales bacterium | reverse complement strand
ACTAACGGTATTTATCTCTTCCTGGTTTCGATATTTCTTCAATCTGTTTTAATTCTTCAGCACTAAAAGTCGTGTTTTTTAATGCTTGAAGACTATCACTCAATTGTTGGGTTGATGAGGCACCAATCAATACCGATGTCACGCGGTCATCTTTTAACAACCACGCAATGGCCATTTGTGCCAATGATTGATCACGTTTTTGTGCTATGGCATTAAGTCCCACCAGTACCGTTTTCATACTCTCGGTCAGTACACTGGTTTTTAAAAAGCCTTCGCGTGCCATACGTGAGTCTTTGGGTATCTCTTTTAAGTAGCGATTGGTTAATAGTCCTTGTGCCAAGGGCGAAAAGGCGATGCAGCCAATGCCTTTGTCTTCCAATACCTCTAACAATCCACCTTCTACCCATCGTTCAAAAATATTGTAACGTGGTTGATGTATCACACATGGCGTGCCTAACTCACGGAGTATGCTTGCCGCTTTTGCCGTGTCTTCGGCTGTATAGTTCGATATGCCAACATACAAGGCCTTGCCTTGACGTACCGCTGTGTCTAAGGCGCCCATGGTTTCTTCTAATGGTGTTTCTGGGTCAAAACGATGGGAGTAAAAGATGTCCACATACTCCAAATCCATACGTTTTAAACTTTGGTTGAGACTAGCAATCAAATTCTTCTTTGATCCCCATTCGCCATAAGGGCCTTCCCACATGTGATATCCAGCTTTGGTTGATACCACTATTTCATCACGATACGCTTTGAGATCGCCGTTTATTACCTTGCCAAAATTAACCTCTGCCGAACCTGGCTCGGGGCCGTAGTTGTTGGCCAAATCGAAATGGGTGATGCCATTATCAAAAGCGTGAAGTAATACATTTTTTGAGTTCTCAAATACATCTACCGATCCAAAATTATGCCATAAACCTAGTGATATAGCGGGTAACTTTAATCCACTCTTCCCGCAACGATTATAACTCATGGTTTGATATCTGTTTTTGTCTGCTTGGTAACTCATACTGGTCGTTTTATATGTTTAAATATTGTGTTATTGTTTAATGACTTGTGGCGGAGTCTATTGCCTTGGTGATGGCTTGTAAACAAATAGGGCAAAATTCTGGAGCTCTATTGGTTTTCATTTTGCAATCCAATGAGGGACGGTAAATGCCTTTGGCCGTATAACCAGCTCCCTCAAAGAGGCCAATTGTGTTTTTATACTTTGCACTATTGGGTGTGGGTTGAGGCGTGTCCTTGCTAATTTGTGATTTCCATTTCTCATCAAACCTCACCAACGTTGTGATGTTAGGCTCCCAGGGTTCTAGCTCTAAATGGTAATAATTAGTAAAAGCCACCTCCGACGTGTAATACTCATCAGCTAAGCCAGCTATTCCATGGCCCAACTCATGTATAAATACTTGCTCTGATAGGGCATGGTCGGTGGTGCAAATGGTGAAGTTGTTATAAATGGATCCACCTCCATATTTTTTAGAGTTTACAAGTACTATGATGTGGTCGTATGGTACTAAAGCAGCATAGTCTCTTAGTGTTGAGGTGTTTTCAATTTGTAAATATCGGTCTGAGTTAAAGGTGTTAAATGAGGCCGAAAATAGGGTGTTAACCCATTCTTTTTTGGTGGGGTCATTCACTCCACTTTGTGCAGATGGACTTAAAATACCATAAATATTAATCTTTGATTCTAATTGAGTATAAGGTGTATGTGCAAATACGTAGGTACACATTCGTTTTATATCTGCCTTAAATTTATCCATTTCGGTAATGGTATATCCTTCGGCCAAAAAGACTAAATCATAACACTCGGCCGATGATCCATTATTTACAATGCTTATGACTTCGGTATTAGGAAAGCTTTTTTGTTTGATGCTGGTGTCGGTTGGGTCAAAGGGTATATTTAATGTGTTTTCAAATTCACCTTTTTTATTTCGAGTTTCAATTTGTAACATCCCTTTCTGTTTAGGGTAAGGCATGGTGATGGTATGCGTAAAGGCACGTTTTTGAACGCTTGCTTCCTTTGTGGTTTGCCACTCATCAAAGATAGAACAGAAATTTGAGCTGTAAATAAGTTGGTTGTCGTCAGTTAGGTAGGAGAAACGGTAAATGCCAAAATCACTTAGTTGATTACTTACGGTTTTAGTACCTCCCCAAAAGGGTTCTTTTTGAAACGATGATAAGTAAATGGTTTGTGAATCGTGATCCCCAGCCAAAACTAAATCTATTCGTAAGGTGTTTAATTCAAAATATGTAGTGTATTTGTCTGTTTGACAACGGGTTTCCGTAAATCCTAAAATTATTACTAACAGAAGCGATAGTTGGCGCATGATATAATTTTAAATCTGCTTATTTTTGTAAAAATAAGTTTTTTATCCATTTAAATAAATTAAAAATGAATATGCAAAGTCTGACGGAATTAGACCTCGATGGTAAAGTTAATTATTGGCTACACGCTCATCTAATCGATTTGGGTTTAAATGAGGGTTCTGCTATTGTTGTTAAAGTATTATTCTTTGTTTTTGCCACATTGGTCATTGGTTTTATCACTAATTACATTACAAAACAAATCATCGTTAAAGTAATAGAAACCATTATTAAAAGAAGTGAAACCATCTATGATGATTATTTTGTAGAACATAAGGTTTTTCATCACTTATCACATTTAGCTCCGGCATCGGTTGTTTATTTTCTAAGTAATATTTTTTTAGCTGACTACCCTGAAGTAGATGAGTTTGTAAAACATGCGATGTTGGTTTATATCACCATCACGGTGGTTCGCAGTTTGAAGGCCTTTTTTGATGCCATACAAGATATTTATGAACACATGCCTTATGCTGCAGATCGACCCATAAAAGGGTATTTGCAAGTACTTAAGATTGTGCTCTATTTCATGGCTTTTTTGGTGGTTATCTCCATTATGTTTGGCGTTAAGTTGATGTCTATATTTGCAGGCTTAGGAGCTATGGCCGCTGTTTTATTGTTGATTTTTAAGGATACTTTATTGGGTTTCTCTGCTAGTATTCAGTTATCTGCAAATAAAATGGTGAGCGTGGGCGATTGGATTACCATGCCGTCTCACAATGCCGATGGTACGGTGTTGGAGGTGAGTCTAAATACTGTAAAAATACAGAACTTTGATAAGTCGATCTCTACCATTCCTACCTACGCCATGGTGTCTAACTCGTTTATGAATTGGAAAGGGATGTTAGATTCTGGCGGGCGCAGGATCAAACGGTCTATCAATATAGATATGAAAACGGTTAAGTTCTGTACGCCCGAAATGATTGAGAAATATCGTAAAATACATTTCTTGCAAGAGTTTATACCCATGCGAGAAAAAGAAATTAAAGAATACAACGAAGCCTTAATTATCGATCATACCATTCCTGTTAATGGACGTAGGATGACCAACCTGGGGGTGTTTCGTCATTATCTTGAGAATTATTTAAAGAGTCATCCAAAGGTGCATAAGGAATTTACTACTATGGTGCGCCAGTTGCAGCCTACTGAGAAAGGTATTCCCATTGAGATTGTTTGTTTTACCATCGAACAAGCATCCATTAGTTATGAGGATTTTCAAGCCGATATCTTTGATCACATTCTTTCCATCTTACAAGAGTTTGAATTGAAAGTGTTTCAATTTCCGACTACAGATCCCACTGCTGTGTTAGGAGAGTAATGGTTTGTATTTTTATGTTTGAAAATTTTTTCGCTGATAATAAGGTTGTTGCATTGTGTGGTCTGAAAAAGTTTTTTTTTAATCATGTTTATGTTTGCATAAAAGAAACATATTTTTTATGTTTGCTAACGTTAAAATAATTAACACATTTTATCTTTTATAAACAATTTAACAAAATTTAATTATGAAAAAAGTTTACTTATTAATCGCGGCTGCTTTAATTAGCGCATCTTCTTTTGCTCAATTTACTGATCTACTAAACATGACTCCTTATGACAACATGGAAGGTGGTATTGTTAAACTAGGTACTACAATTGATGTTATTGGAGCAGTTAAAACTCCTAACGAAACTTCTAAACAACCTATTTTTGGTGTTACTTGTGCGTTGAATAAATTAGATTTAACATGGTCAACAACTCTTTATGCTGATGCTAATGCTCCAGCTGTTGTATTAACTGATGCTGGTACTAAAAAGACGTATAATCAAACTTATACTATTCCTGTTGACGCTCCATTAACCACTACTTTAACTGATGCAGGTAAAGATGCAACTGGTTTTATTTATGTACAAATACGTGCACATTATGGTACTGACTTTGGTCAAAATGTAAATGGTGATGTGTATGCTAACATGTGGATTGCTCAACTTGTACCTGCTGCTAATAGTGCTGTAAACAGTGTAGTGGCTGATCAAGTAAGTGTATATCCTAACCCAGTTGCTGCTGGTGCTGATTTCACTGTTAACGCTCCAGAAGGTTCTGTTGTTACTATCTACAACATTGCAGGTGCTAAAGTTAACGCTGATAACCT